>NZ_JASCPQ010000057.1:0-35115 GCF_029959305.1 Pseudomonas sp. PS01297 | reverse complement strand
TTGTGCGCGCAACACTTCCAGCAACTGCGCGGCGTGCCGGCGGCCCAGGCCAAAACGGCGCACCAGGGCGCCGGGGCCGAGGTTTGGCACAGCAGCCGCGTAACGGGCGACCGCTGGCAGCAGCGGGTCGTCGTGCCCAGGCGGCGGGGCAAAGAAGCTGGGGGGCAGAGTGATCGACATCGAGGTCATTCCTTTTCGAGTGAGTGGCCCACAGTGCGTAAAACCAGTGGCCGGGGGTGTGGTAGGCCAGTGTAGGGGGGTGTGGTATCCGTGACCACAAAAAAAGGCCCCCACACTCGCCTTGAGTGTGGGGGCCTTTTGAACATAAGCGGCGTTATTCGTAACGCGGCGTCACTCGCCTTTCGCGGCGGCGGCCGCGTCTTGCTCGCGCTGCCACTTGGCGCCGGCCACGAACGCGGCCCGCAAGGCATAACCCGGCCAGCGCGGTAGGCCTTCAAACTTTTCTGCATGCCCGGCCATGGCCGTGACGAAGTCATAGCCGGCCGAAACAGCGGGCCACTCGGGGCTATCGGCGGCGATGTCCTGCATACGCATGACGGGATCGGGAGTCGGGTCGATCATGGCGGGGGTTCCTTTCTGTTGAGTTCGTGACGGGTAACGCCGGGTTATTCACCCGGCTGCGGCCTGTAGTCCGTTGGGAGACCGGCACGGCGAAGGCGCTCAGTCAACGTGTAGTTGGCAGCAAACGCCTTATTGCGCTCAGCCTCAAGCAACGCCCGTTCCTGTTCAAGATATTCGACGCGGCGGGACAGTTCGGCGCGGTCGTCAGCGGGGGAAAGCTTGCGGGGAATTCGCTCCATGTATTCCGGCGCGCTGGTGGCCCGATAGTCTTCCAGCGGGAATCTGTTCCAATGCCATTCTTTCTTGTTGTTCGTGACCCGCGCGTCCAAGCCGGCAGCACTCAATCGGGCTTTTAGCACCTCGACGGCGCGGCCCAGCTCGGCATGCTGGTTGTTACGCAGGCGAAGCAAGCCCAGCGCCGTGGCGCACCGGGCAAAGTCCGTGGGCAGCTTCTCCCACACGGTCATTAGGGGCGCGTCGGTGACTACCAGGGTGGCAAAGTCTTCGTCATCTTGCCCTTGCACAGCGTTAGCCGGCGCGGCGGCAGAGACATTAACCTCGGCGGCAATCTGGTGCAGCGCCTCTTTCAGGCGGCGGTTTTCGATCAGCGCCCGATCCAAATTATTGCGCAGGAACTCGGTCGGCCTATAGGTACTGCGCTGTGGCTCGGCCAAGTACCGGCCTTTGTCACCCTCTGGCCACAACTTTTTAAGCAGCGCATCAAAGCCGGGCTTTTTGCTGGTGGCCCAGTCGGCCGGGCGGTGATCCAGATCCTCATGGGCCAGCAGCCCCAAGCTAAGCACACAACGCTCAGTGTGGGTCAGGCTGATGTCTTTGATGCCGGCCTGTTTCTTTTTCAGGCGGTGCCGGCGTGCGCGCTCGGCGCCACTCAACGGCTCTTCGCAGGCGGCCACAAGGTCTAGGGTTCCAGGGTCGTTAGGGTCGATCATTACCGCGCTCTCCGTGAAGCCCCGGCGTAGCCCAGGGCGGCAATCCTTACAGTCCGATTTCGTCCATCAGGGCATCTAGGGCATTATCACCTTCGCGATCCTGATAAACCGTCAGCAGCGCGGCGCGCGTCATATTTTCTGCCGGCGGCAGAATCGCGCCGCCCATCAAATGAACAACCTCAATAAGGCGGGAAGTGGGGAGTTGGTTGGCCGCTTGCTTCATACGGGCCGAGAGTTGCGCGGTAGTCATCGGGTCTGCTCCGGTGGTGGCCTTGGGTTGATCCCCGGCCTTGGAGCAGACTTTAGAGTTAATTCGTTAATTCGTCAATTCGTTATTTCGTTACCTGCATTGCTGGAGCTGCCGCAAGCCCAGCATAGATACTCAATAGACGCCATACCGCATAGGGCACTTCCCCTTCACCACCGGCCCACTTGCGAATCTTGCGCCCATCGACCCCGACCAGCATGCCGGCCTGACTGGCTGACAAGTCGGCAACTCGTAGCAGCTCGCGGAACTCTGGCACGCTTGGCGGCTGCCAGCCCGGGGCATAGGCGTCAAACAACCCCGGGCGATCCAGCGCCAATTCCTGACGCACCTGGTCAGCGGTCATCGAGCGCGGCGGAGTGCCAGGCACCTCCAATTGTGCAGCGTCGAGTCGAAGCGCCGCGCGCATAGCCTCCCACAAATCCGGCGCTTCAATTTCCGTGCGTGACCCGTCACGCAGTAGTAACGCAAACATCCAGCCTCCAATGCTAAACCGCCGGCAGGGCCGGCGGGTTGTTGTCTTTTCGTTATTTCGTTATTTCGTCAGAGCAAAGCCGAACCTTGACCGACACGCCGGCATTCCAGCAGGTCCAGCCGGATGGCGAAGCCAGCAGCCCGACCCGGCCGTAATCCTCGCACAGATAATAGCCTTGAGCCTCAAGCCAGATGCCAATGTCTATCAACTGTGCGCGGTCTACCTCGACACGCTGCCTGAATTCCGGCACCGCCAGTATCAGGCAATCGCGTTGCGATCCCCCGGCAATACGCGCATTGAGCTGGATGCCGTAACGCTCGAAAAATGCTGCCTTTAAAGCCACCACATACGGTGCTTGCTTGGTCATCGGTTCAACCCCGGATAACGGCCTTGGCGTAATGCCCGGCCTTGAGCTGAACCTTATTTATATTTCGTTATTTCGTCAATTCGTTATTTCGTCAAAAGAAAAGAAGGCGCGGAATAACTCTCGGCCCTCCCGCTCACGTCCCGGAACGCCACGAGACCAATCACCTGACGCGCAACGGACGAAGGGATGCCACGACTTGGGATTTGTCCGCAATCGCCCAGGGCAAGCGCTGACGAACCTGCAGGACGACAAATGGCGTGGGCGAACCCCATTCGCTGTTCACTGGAGCGCTTGCGCGACTGACATGCCGCAGGCGGCGCGTGAAGGAGCGAAGGGACGTAGCTCGGGAGTTGAGCCGTGCGCGTAGTAGTGACGTCCCACAGCGACTGGAAGGCGCCTTATTGGAGGAACGGCGGCTATGTTTGCGCAGAGGGGTGCCACTTGCCCCGCGCCTCCAGGCGCGAAGTGGGCAGTCATTCTTTCTATGACATCGAGTCGGGCCTTGATTTATGGGGCTCTGAGTAACCTAAAGGCTCTGTTACTTACCCTTGGGTGGTACCACTCGACCTTAAAAATTGCGTTTAATTTATAAGGCATAAGGACTTTTTTGGGGGATGCACGGAAAAGGGATCGAACGGGGCCGTTTGAGCGGGGAAAGGGTGGGGGGCAGGCGCCAGAACGGCCGCAAGGAGAGGCTTGAGAGGCTGTGCCAGGCGTGCAGGCACGCGAACTCACCGCCGGGTAGCGGTACGCCGTAGAGGGGTCTACTCGGGGGGGTGGGTCTTGTCGAGGATGGCTCGAATCTCGCTCGCGCCCATGTCCGGGTTAGCGCTGACCAGGCGGGAGAACTCCGCGTTGCGGGCTAGCTTGCTGTACATCTTCTGCGTGTTCTGCGCGTCCACTTCGCGAGCGGCGCGGGCGCCCTCGGCCTTGCGGTGGCTCATGCGGCGCTCATGGGCGGCCGCCACCTCGTCGAGGTGCGCCGTTTGCTGCACGGCCTGGGCCTGGCGGCGCTTCTTGAGGAAGGCCTTAGCCTTGGACGTGCGGGCCGCCGCATGCTGGAAGCCGAGGCCCAGGTCGATAAAGAAGCGCGGGCGAATGTAGATGGTGATGCGGCAGATCCAGCGCTTACCGTTGCGGTAAATACGCTTGATCTTGCGCAGGGTGTACTTGGCGGCTTCCAGGGCCTTGAGCAGCCGGCACAAGCGCGTCGGGCTGATGCCGGCGTCCTCGGCCATGCCATTCTGCCGATTCAGGCGGAACTGGCCCTGTTCGTTCAGGTAGCCCAGGCAACCAGTGGCAATGTCCAGTCGCGCTAACAGCGGCTCGGCAATCGCCGCCAAGGCTAACCAACGCTCGGCGCGGGTGCGGTTGCCGCTCAGGTGCACGGTATCCAGGCTGCGCAAATACTTGCCGCTGCGGTCCAGGGCTTCGGCCTTGATGCGCTTGGCGGCTTCGCCGAGGAACGTGCGCGCCTGTTTGACCGACAGCTGTCGAGGACGGCGCGCCGAGCGGTGGCCGACGGGGTCCAGTACCTTGCGGAACGGCGGCTGTTCTTGGGCTTCGGCTGTGGCATCCAGAGAGGAGTCAAGCGCGGCGTAGACGGCGCTGGCCGGCGATCCGGCAGGGAGGAATGACTTGATCGGGCGCACGTTCATTGCGCGCCACCGACAGCCGCAGCCAAGCGCAAAGCGCGGGCCAGTGGCTGAAAATCTATAAGCCCCCGCATAAAGCCGGGGCGGCCTTCTGTTGAGGCTTCGCCGATCATCCTAACTTCCCTAATCCCTAGGGCTTGCTTATGCGGTGATCAGCTAATAGACTTCTACCTGCCCGGCGAGAAGCCAATTTTTTGTGCTGATCTCCAGAAGCCCCCGTCCCGCCAAGGTCGGGGGTTTTCTTTTTTAAGCCTGCCGAAAAATTCTAATTCTTCTTACTGCTGTGCCCGTTCGGGCTGACGGCGCTCAGAATAACGTGCCCGCCTTTACTAGTCCACAATTAGTGTAAATTTACACAACCTTAAGCGAAACAATAGCCTGCCGCAATGTCTCCAATTGCAGCGCCTCTCCAGGATGCGCCGTCTCGTCATTGGCTTTTTGAATGCACATCCACGCAAGGTACTGATTAATCGCGTCGATAGTAGACCCTTGGTCACTTTTGATCAAAGGGTTTGCAGAGGGCGTATTCGGCATAGCGGGTTCCTTCCTACAGCATTTGTTCAAGTGAGAGGATTCTATCTAGAATCCCCTACTACTGGATAGATAAACAGTGTCAGATAGCCAGCGCTACGCGGGCCTATCTATACCTCGGGATGGCGTTGTGACCGCCTGTCTTAGGCCGGCGACTCGCAACAGTCGCCACCCACCCCCTTACCTAAACAACATAACGACCGCGCTGGCTTTCTAAACCCCGTCTCGAAATATTTTTTCAAGACATAAAAAACCCGCTCAGTGGCGGGAACGTTCAGGATCGTACAGTTAAATCAGAGCGGTCTGACAGCCATCAAGGAAGCGTCGAAGGGGCGGTGTAGGTATCGCCGTAGAACTTGCCCCCCGGCGCGAACGCCTCTTGATAGAGGGCGTAGTCGATCGCTTCGACCTCGGCATAGGTGCGCCCGGAGATGGTCAGGTCTTCGATGTATGCCCGGTAGATAATGCGACTGGCACCGGCGTTGTAGTTCAGGGCGTTCCATGCGGAATAAGTGCCCACCCCCAGTGCAATAGGATCAGCACCTACTGGACCATTCCCCGAGTCCCCTTGTACCGCCAAACTTGTGAAACGATTCGTATCGTTAGCAACATCTTTATCGGATGCAGCGGGCACAGTCTTGGAACCTTTCCAGACTGTTGGCGACGTGGAACTTGGGAACGGCTGCCCTCCTTGCATGTGGAAGCGGTAGTTCGATGTGGCGGATACCCCATTCGTGAAATAGAAAGGAGCTTGTGATGCCGCACTGGCAAGGGCTTTACGGGTGATGCGCTGCCATAGCGAGAAGTAAAAATTATGGCCGGGGTTGTCCCGGACATAATTCCGCACTGCGTCTGCGGCGCACATGAAATACATCTGTGCGGAAACCTGAGCCCCTGACTGCGTGACAATCCCGTGAATGCCACCCTTTAACGTGCGTTCTTTCTTGAACACCGTCGGTGCATCGGCGGAAACGGCGAGAACCTTCAAAGCCGTCTGGGCCTCATTCACCCCCAACACACCAGCCGCAATATTGGACAGCGCGTTGGGAATATCAGCCCCGGCAGCCGGAAGGCCATTGAACTGTCCAAACTGGTGGTTACCATCGAACAGCATCAGCGAGCCTATCGACTCGATTTTATCCCGCGTAATAATTTTAGGGGCCATAGCATCGGTCAGAGAAACACCATGCAAGCGCAGTAATTTACCCATGTTAAATCCACTCCAGTTCTTTGAGACGTTGAAAAATAATTTTGGCCAAAATGGTGTAACCGGCAGCCAGCCAATGCACTGAGTCAGAGCGCAGCGAGGTGGGCACGGTGCCGTTGGCCATGTCAGTGAGGTCTTGCGCGGTGGGTTCAATACCTGCATCAGCCAGGCCGTACTTGACCATGTACTGACGGATAGGGATAAAGCGGCGGCCAAACTCGGCGAACCACATAGCGTCATCGACGTCCGAAGTGCTGCTTCCGCCGGGCTTGGAAATGACCAGGTAACGCTTATCCAAGGCAGTCATGCGCTGGATAATCGCTTTGGCGTCCTGAATCGCCCGTACGTCATTAGGGCCGTTCTGCCCGATCCAGATGATATTGATGTCGCCCCGCGCCTGATCGCCAATGTCCAGGTACAGCGGTAGAGGCCGATTGGCGACGATCTCGGCGCCGGCTGTGGCCCGAGTGAAGTAGTAGGTATAAACAGTATCGGCCACGGTACGCGAGAAGGTCCCAGGCACATTACCCAAGCGCCCGGTGTAGCTCGATGGCCCTTGCATCAATGGTTTAGGAACGTAACCATTGATGGCTTGCAAGGTGATTTCAAAGGCGGTAGTGGTAGCCGGAATAACGCCCGCCACAGGAAGTACAACAAAAGGATTTCCACCGGCACGGGCGCAAATGGTTACAGAGTTTTCACCGCCAACCCCACGGTTGATCACGGGAATGGTATGACCCGCCTCCGTCAGCAGACGTTGCAGTTCGCCCAGATAGTTGGTGCCACCGCCACCCGCCCCGGCGGTCATCGAGTCACCGAAGCCGTTGATTTTAATCCCCGATACAATGTTCAACACACCTTTGACGCCGGACTGATAAGTAGAAGGGGCCTCGCCCAATCCACCCGGTAGTTTCTCCACGATAGCTTCGATAGAGTGCTGGGTTGGATTGCCATCCAGATCCGCTTCCAACCAGGTCCGGCGACCGTCTTCATCCACTATCGCGAAAGACAGGCTGTCATTCAGGGCTGAAAGCGGCTCGATGCCGACCGCATCAACGGATTCAGTAACAGCCTTCGTCGCAATGCTTTCGGCAAGGGCGGGAGCGTTCTCTTCGGTCAAGCTGGCACCGATTTTCTCGGCCGCATAAGCGCTCGGTGCTCCGTCCTTACCTGCCTCCAGCCAGGTGCGGCGACCTTCGTCATCCACCACCGCAAAGGCCAACTGCTCATTCAGCGCTGGCATAACTTCGATGCCAACCTCATCAACGGATTCGGCAACGGCCTTCGCGGTGATGCTTTCGACCAGGACGGGAGCGTTCTCCTCGGTCAGACTGGCCCCGATTTTCTCAGCCGCGTAAGCACTCGGAGCCCCGTCCTTGCCTGCTTCAAGCCAAGTACGGCGCCCTGCATCATCCACGACCGCGAAGGCCAGGCCCGACACCTCGGTGGATTGCTCTTCAATCCCGATTTCTTCGACTGCCTTCGCATTGGGGTAGGTATCTTGATAAACCGCCACACCCGCCGTGTTCCGCCATGAAATTAAATACCCTTTCGACGCCGGACTGGGGGTGCTGAAGTAACTGCCATCTACTGTTTTCAGTAGTCCCAGCTCAGTCGTGTCGTAGGTAGCGGCCCCTGCTAGCTGTGAGGCAACTTCGGTCAGCACTGCAGCAACCTTTTCCTGCCCCTGCACAGCCTGCTTGGCCAGCGACGGCACAAGGCCGGACTCGGTTAACACATCAGTCGTGGCGCTACCGTTGACGTATTCGTGCTGCTTTCCTGCTGCAGCGGTGGACTTTTCTGCAGCCACCGCGACCTGACCGGCCCAGGCCTCCAGCGCTGAAATATCTGTCATGCATGTTTCTCCAGGCGTAAAAAAACCCGCAGGGCGGGTTGGGTGTTCTTTGAAATAGTGACGGCGGCGCAAGCCGGCCCGAATTAATACCCAGGAGCACGGCCAATTGCGCGCCAATGGATGGTGGCGCCATAAGCTACGGTGTCATTGAAGAGCTGGTACTGCGTGGCACTGATAGCCAGCGCACCGGCGGCGTTTCCATCGCCATCCTGAGAGTTCGGCGTAACCTTGTTGCCAAAGCAGTTGTAGACCTCGGCAAAAGGCGTTGGGAAGTTAATCGCTGCGGTCGTGGCATCAGGTGGGCAATAGCCAGAGCCCCACTGCTCCAGCAACCCCGTCGCCTTGTCTAGCCGCCAACCATTGGCTGCCATCAGCGCGGTGTTCTTGTCCTGCTTGGTCGCTGCCAAGTTGTCTATCGCGGCTTGCTTGGCGGCCAGCAAAGCGTCGATCACCGCTTTAGTGTAAGCATCGCCAATGCCATAACCGGCCAAGGTGATTGCATTATTGGCCTTCTTCGATAGCAGCCAATCCGTCTCAGGCTTCGTATACGCATCGATAATGCCGTAGCCGGCCAGTGTGGTGGCCTTGAGCGGATAGGCTGCACCAAAGGCCTGTATGGCCTTGAGTAGCTGCGTGTTGTCGTCGGCATCCAGTTCGGGCAGATAAGCCAGGATAAAGTTGGCCAGCTCTTCCTGAACCATGTTCAGCCATTCCGCTTTGAGCGGCGTGGGGGCCACGCCGCCCGCAACGGTGCCGTAACGAAACAGCCCCAGTGCCGTGACCAGTTTGGTCCAGCTGGAAATTCTCTGCATGCTATAAGTCCTCGATGCCGCTCACGGCCGCCGGCACAACGTAATGAATGGCGTTGAACAGTTGATCCACCTGCAGCGCAATGCCCGTAACCACATCCTTGCCAAAGCCCAGCACCACATCGGTGTATTCCGGTGCATCTCGCTGCAGGCGACAGTCCAGCGTTGCCGCCGCCTCAGTCCCGTATGCCTCCACGGGCGCCGAAGCAATCCAGCTCCAGGGCCAAGCCGCGCCATAGAGAAAGTCGCCAACGCTCGTCGAGCCAACCCGGGCCGGGCGGAACTCATCAATCTGGATCGGGATGCCACTTTGAACCCCGAGCTTGCGGTAGTAGCTCAACTGGGGCGCCCCGGTCGCGGTCAGCTTGTCGATCACCGCCGCGCGACGCTCTTCAAGGGTCTGCGAGCCAGGCACCACACACAAGTCAGGCAGGCCTAAGTAGCCCTCCCATACCGGCAATAGCACAGTCGCGGTAGCCGGGTTCAACTCCAGCAACAGCGCCTCGCCATTGCCATCTGCCCGGGCCAGCTCAGGGGCCAGCGCTGCCATCGTCTGCGCTACATCTGGCTGCAGCTCCAGATCGAACGCAGGCCCCGGCGGTAAAAGCTGCTGCAGCTGCTGCAAGTAGCTCGCCTCGGTGTCGATCAAGCCCATGTGAACACCCCCGGCACTGCCACTTGGTTAGGCCCCATCACCACGTCAGCCGCTGGCTCAATCAGCACATGGTCAGTTTCTCCCGGGGTATTGCTGATCGCCGAGCCCACATGCGTTTTCAGCAGCGTTTCACCCGGCCCGCCTTCGTCATCAATCAGAACGCGCAGCGACTGCTCAACAGCGGCGCGCAACGCCGTGCTGTCAGGCGTGAGCCGTAGACTGAAATTCAGGGGGCGAGCTTCTGCAGCCAGGGCATAGACCTCTGACGTAACCGGGCGTTTCTTGTCCAGATAAGCCTGTACCACGGCCACTTGGGCAGCGGTGGGAATGATCTCGGGATCGCCGTCACGCACGAATGCCAGCCCAAAGGTGCCCGGCCCCATCCACCGTGGTAACGCCCATGCCCGGGTGACGCCCGGCACCTGCAAGGCCCACTCCACAAAGTCCTCACCGTTGCCGACCTTACTGGGGTTTTTAAACGCGGCTTTGACCCGCGCACGCAGCGCCTCGATGCTTTCCTTTTCCGCACCACCCACGATGCCATCCGGCCCTATCACTGCCTCGGGGTTCACGCCCAGCACAGGGGTGGCCGCCGTCAGGGTTCCGGCCTCGATGTTGCCCAGCGTTCCAACGTCCTCTGCCACCACCTTTAAAGCAGCCCCTCCAGCCACCAGCGTGACCGGCTCGGCGACCACATAATGTCGGCCATCTTTAGACCGATAACGCTGGCCAGCGTCCACCAGGGCGCCACTCGATCCCGCCACAGTCGCAAACCCTGCAGCAGCAACAGCCGGGGTTGGGCCATCATCCAGGCGCCAATCGGCCCAACTCAGCAACATGGCTTCGTCGCAGGTCGCAGGATTGGACTGGCGGGCAATCCAGTCCTGATAGCCATACAGCTCATACACCGCACCACTCAGCGCGCGGGCGGCCACCTTGGCATCAGCCCGACGCAGCGCGTCCGGGGCGTTGCGCTCAAAGTCAGCCTCCGTCCGCTTGATCAGCGCCGGCAGCGTCGGAATCTCATACCGCATTGATCAGCCCCCATGTGTCTTCAAAATTCAATTCCAGCGTCTCGCCGTTCTGCTCGGTCAGCATGACGCGCAGATTCATCCGGTCATTCCCTTGGCGCTCAGCCGTTACGGTAACGCTCGTGACCACTTCGTCATCCTCTAACCAGGCCAGCGCTTCCTCGGCGTAGGACTGGGCATCCTTGAGCGTGTCGGCTACCAGCGTCCGGCGCTGCAGCAGCCACAGCCGAGACCCAATTTTGTCGCCGGCAACGGATGGCACGCAGTCCGCCCACCAGCCTTTGCGGTCGCTATCATCCACGGCGTCATCCGGCCCTGCGCGGCGCCAGGTGAACAGACTGATCGTCACAGAGCGGCGCAATAAACCCTCTCGCGTCATGCCTCACCCCCGACCGGCGGCCCGCTCTGCTTGTCGCCCTTTTCAACACCGTCATGCAGGTGCTCCATCTGACTGATCCCACCGGCAACCTGATCACCAGCGGACTCAATCCGGCCGCTGGCTCTGATCACCGGCGTCTCAAAGTTCACCGAGTCCGACGCCTTGACGTTCAGCGTCACGGTCTCCAGATCGATGATCCGTCCACGCTTGAAGTGGAATTTGTCGCCTTCGTCGGTGTACAGCGCCACCTCGCCCGGCTTGAGCCCCTGCAGCCGAAAACGCCGGTCAGCCACCACGATCACCACGCCATGACTACGATCACCCCCAATAAAGCCAGCCAGCGCCTCGGCGCCCGCCAAGGGGCAGGCTGTGAACCCGTAAGGCTCCAGGTGCTCCATGTTGTCTTTGACCTCTCCAGCCAAAAGCCGCAGTTGCAGGCTTTGCAGCTTGCTGGCCGAGTTACCCAAGGCCACCACACCACGCGCCAGAATGTTCGCTAAGCCGTTTCTCATGGTGTGTAGTCCGCTGGAATGAGGTATTCGAAGTTGTCAGTCTTCTTGCCCTTCTTGAGCTTGCGCTTTTCGTAAGCGTCGTTCGGCTCAGGCAGGAAGGTTTCAGGCGGCGCCACGCTGATTTTTGCCGTGGTACCGCCCGACTCGCTCAGCTCGTAACTGATTTCACTGATCAACACGTCACGGTCTAAACCGATCAGGGGATCGATCAGCCGCGCGATCATGTTGTGCCGCCACAGCTCACCGCTGCTTTGCCGCCAACCTTGAAGCACGTATTCGACCGTCAAGGCCTTGCCGACCGCATTGGCCCGCTCCCACTCGACCCGGCCGCGCGCAATGGCGTCGGTCGTCTGCCCTGATTGCTTGATGACTTTTACGCGCCGGCGGCTGACCCGTTCGTCAAGAATCCGCGCCTCAACCTCAGTGGCCTCGGTCCCAAAGCTGTCATCGGTGCCGCTGCGCTGGCCCTTGCTGACGTACTCGGAAAACACATTGGAGAAGTCCAGGTTGGCATTGCCGCTCAGGATGTTCTTACCCAGCTCCAGGGTGTCAGTGGCACGCCCTGCACTGCCCGGGCTGGCAATGACCAACCGCCCCTGTCCATCATCCGTGCTGAACAACCGTGAAATAGTCAGCAGTCGGTCGATGCTTTCAAACGCGGTTTCCCCGGGCTCAATCGTGTGGTCTTCAATGTTTAGCGTCACCGTGGCGTCATTGATCACGGGAATTTTGTACTCCCCGGCAATGGCGGCAACGATCTTTTGCACACTTTGATTGCGCCACTGGCCGGGCGTGTTGATCGCCGCGCAGTCCACCAGATCCGCCGTGCGCGAACGCCCGGTAATACTCAGGGTGATGGACTCACTGTCGTAGCGAATAGGCGAACCGAACACATAGCCCGTCAACAAAAGATCCTGACCGATGCGCACCTCAACCTCTTCGCCCTGCTGAATCCTGACCGGGACCGGGCCACCTCCCGGCCATTGCCAAGTGATACCCAAGGTGAATTCCCGGGCCTGTCTTTCAAGGCCGGCACTGATACTGACGGCTTTCCAACCGCCGTAGTCGTGCCCGCCAACGCTCAGGGTGACGGTATTGGAATCATTCATAATTAGGTTTTCGCTACTTGAAGTTCCGTCGCCGGCACAAAGCCCGGGTGACGCACACGGTTACGCGAAACGATCTCGCCACTGCGCAGCGCATCGCCATACAACGCATGGGCCAGAACCAGCGAAGAAACGGTTTCAGCCGGGACATAAGCGCGCAAACCTATTCCACTGCGCGCCACTTCGGTCAGGTGGCGATCAAGGGCAAGTCGCGCCCCGCTCAGCACGCCAAAGTGTTCTGGCTGGCTGTCGCCGGCAACAGACCACAGCGCGCCACTGATAGCGTCCCGCACCTCTAAAACGTCATCTGCAATCGGCACATTCGTCACGGTCGAGCTACCCGCCTCAACCGTGGCGCCTTGCTGCGCCAGTTGCACATCGAGGTCGGCCGGATCATTGACACCTTCGGCGACCGCTATCGGGACTTGGGCCATATCCAGCAGCAAATCCAACAGCGCCGCATCCTGAACCAGTCCGATCACCGCCGCCTGAACCACCGCCACATCCGCGTTATCCGTAACGGGCGCCGATGCCTGCAAAGACGACACCGCCGAAGCCTTGGAGCTGCTGCCCGTAAACGAGCCATCGGCGCCGTAGCCGCTGAACGTGCGCTCAAAGCTGGAAATATCACTCAACAGGCTGGCCGAGAACGCCCCCGGGGCGTTAACGATCGAATACACAAACGAATCCAGATCGCCCGCCAAAGTGGTAAATGGCTTAAGGAAGCCAATACCAAAGGCATGCGCGCTGGATACTGCCGAACGTACAGCGTTGACACGCTGCCGCGCCAAATCAACGGTGCCCATTGCCGCGTTGAAACGGGCTTTCATTGACTCCAGCAGAGTCGGCGCCTGCTCAGCCAGCAAGCGCCGGGTATTAGGCGACTGCACCGGAAAGGCCAACATCCCGTCAATAAACATCAAGCTAAAGCGCACCATGCCCAGCTCGTTACGAGCATGGGATACTTCGCAATCACCAGGCGTTACCGTCATGCGCCCAAACCACGGGTGAACCAACTCGCCGGCCCCGGGCGTGTCCAGCGCCGTCAGCAGCTTGTCACGCTGCGAAAGGCAGTCATCCCCCACCACAAAGCCGCTGAATTTGTATTCCCGCGTGCGCCGCCCCAGGTCTTCGACAAAGGGTTGGTCGCGCTGGGGGAACTCATGCACTTGCGTGCGCCGCCCTACGTTTACGCTGTCGGCGTCCAGCCAGAACGGCACCCCCCGAAAGGAGGCGCCCTGCCTTCTATCGCGCCATTCACTCATTGCGGATTACTCCCTGACAGCGAGCGGTAGCCCACCCGTGGCGTGATGGATAGTCCTGGCTGATTACTGGTACCAGGGTCAACCCGTAAACCTTGTGGCGCATTCTCGAAGCGCACTAGCAGGCCACCCTCCAACTGCGTCTTGGCGTTGTTTGAGGCTTGCTCAAGCAATGACCGCCCGGGCGCTGGCCCTCCAGCCGACACAAGCGGACTCGGGGCCATCGCTGAACCGCCGGAATTAACCAGCGGCCCCCGCGAACCCGCAGCACTCCCACCCGTAGACACGATCCCCAGCTTGCCGCCGACCCACTCCCCCATCTGCATCAGCGGTTCAAGGTAAGGCTTGATCCGCTCATACATCCCCTTGAACCACGCCACAATCGGATCCCAATTGGCAATGATCATTGCCATCGGCGTATAAGCAAATACGCCTTTAAACAGCTCCCACAAGCTGGTCAGGGGACCTCCAATCCGCGCCCATATAGCCTCAAAGTACGGGGCCACGGTCGACCAGTTGGCAATCATCAGGCCAGCGGCCAACGCAATCGCACGCACGAGCATGCCCACGGGACTCATACCCACTACCGCGCTAAACACCTTGGTGGCCACCGTCGCCGCCATGACTGCCAAGCGCAGCACGCTGAAGCCGATAGCTGCCCCCAGCAACCCTTTCACCAGCCAAGGGTTGGCCGCTGCCAGATCGCCCACCTGACTGATCATTGGCCCAAGCGTTGCGATGGCCTCATTGAGAGGCGGTAAAAAGATATTGCCAATGGTGATCCCGACACTGGTCAGTCGGTTTTTAAGCAGTTGAATGGCGTTCGCTGTGGTAGCCGACCGTGACGTATATTCAGCCTGCATCGACCCGGTGTATTGCGCTTCATCCCCGGCGTTTCGGAAATTCCTTTTCAACAAATCCAGGTTGGTCAGCATCGGCGCAATGGCACCCACCGACTCAGTACCAAACAGCTCCGTCAGCAACCCGGCCTGCTTTGTTTTATCGACCTTGGAGATTCGGTCGAGCACATCCAGCATCGTGCCCTGCGCGTCCTTTTGCATGCCTTCTGCCAGCTTTTTGGTATCGATCCGCAGCGCCTTAAAGCCCTGCAGTTGCGATTTGGTGGCCGACGCCCCTTTGGTCAGGGCCAGCATGAAGTTCTTCATGCCCGTCGCGGCCACTTCGCTCGGCACCCCCACCCCGGCCAACGTCGCACCCATTGCCGCAATCTGGCCAGAAGCCAAGCCAGCGATCTCCCCCAAGGGTCCGATGCGCGTCACGATGTCGGAAATTTGCTGCGCACTGGCCGGGCCGGTGTTGCTCAGGTAGTTGATCTTGTCCGCCAACGCGACCACTTCCGGCTGCGTCAGCTTGAACGAGGTTCGCCACTTGGCCATCATCTCGCCCGACTGGTCGGCAGTCTGGTCGAAGGCAATGCCCATCTTTACCGCGTCTTGTGCAAACGCCTGCAGCTCGGCTCGGGGGATGGAAGCCTGACCACCCGCCGCGACAATCTTAGCGATACCCTCAGCGCTCATCGGCAGCGCTTCAGACAGGTTGAGCACGTCCTCGCTCATCTGTTTGAACTGCTCCGGCGTGTCGAAGTTAACCACCTTCTTCACGTCAGCCATGGCTGACTCAAACTTGATCGCTTCGTTCACCCCGGCAATGAACGGGGCAGCAAAAGCACCACCCTGCACAATGTCCGAAAAGCCAATGTTGCCCAGGCCTGAACTATCCAGTTGCTTACGAAAACCGGCCACTCTCCGACGAATGCCCGCAAGCGCAGGCGATAGCCTGTCGACGCCGGTAATCAGCGCCTTAAGCTGGAATCTCTCTGCCATGTCTACCCCGTAGCGCCGGCTTCACTGATGCGCTGTGCGTGCTGCAAACTCTCTTGCAGCACGTCAAGCGGGCGATTCATCATGCTTTCAGGATCGACCTTCCAGAACCAGGCAAGGTCGTAAACCGTTCCGACCAGTTGCTCTAGCTCGGCACTTCCCCCGACTTCGCCGCCTTGGAAGCCGGCGGAAAGAAAAAACCAACAACCTCCCAGGCCAAGCTGTTCAGGTCAGCCAAGTCCAGCTGGTTGACTGACGGTGCCGGGATGGCGCCACAGACCGCGATGTATTTGGCTGCCGCATCAAGGTTCAGCGAAACTTCTTCATCTTTGCCGATGGCGTAGGGCAGCGAGCGGATTGCCCGGCACTCAGCAACGCTAGGGCGACGCAACGTGATGCTGCTGACTTCTTCACCGTGCGCCTGAATCGGCGTACTCAGTTTGTATTCACTCATTGCCATGCTCCTTTAATACCGTGCCATTCAAGTTCAAGCGTGCCGTCATCACCCTTTGAGGACGGCTCATCAACCACATAGGCGCCCGACAGGACGTAGACCCGGCCATTGGCAAGCTCGGCGGTAATGGTCGAGTTGGTTGCCGCCATGATTTGCTTGATCGGCACATCGGGATCGTCGACAAACGTCACCTTCACATACGGCACCAGGTCCTCTTCTTTGAAGAACCCCGGGGCCACGCTTTCGCGCTTCTTGTCACTCAGCGGACATTCAACGCCGCCAGTGACAGTCACCTGCCCACCGTCAACCTTGACGTAGGCCGTGCCAGCTACTTTCTTGCCCATTGCGCTCTCCCACAAAAAAGCCCGCACTTGGCGGGCTATGGACGTTTGTTAAATCAGACTGCGTACTGCAGTCTGAATTGATACTGCAGCGCAAAAACCCGCAACTGATTCACAAGGTCAGGCGGGAACAGCACGTTCAACCGATTCGGATTGGTGGCAGAACGCTCGACCACCAGGTATGTGTCGAAGGCCTCGGCATTTTCGACAATGCCCAGGCGCTCCAGCGCGTAATACGCGGCGCTCAGCTCACCGCGGATCACGTTCGGCGTCACGATGGCCTGCCCTGCACCAAAGCGCGTGCCGTCATTGGCCAGCTTGTGCCGGCCGTATTTGCTGGTCACGACCGACTTTAGGTAGCTGATCACATACGCAGACTGGTGCAACGTCTCGCTGTCCAGGTAGGAATCATCTGGCTGACCAAATGCATTAAGCCGATAGCTGGTGATCCCGCGCTCGATGCGCTGCGCGCCACCACCGTAGAACGCCGTAGCGACACCATGAGTGAGCAGTGATTGGCGCTCCGTCAGAGTGAAACGCTCACCGGCCGGGGCCGGTGTAATCCCGGTCATCTCGCCAGTCTGGGTCGGTCGGGCCGGATCAGCGGAAATAAACACCGCCGTCCGGGCCGCGTAGGCCGCTGCCACACGCCAAAACGGATCAGGGCAGCCAACCTCAAAGCCATGAATGGTGGCGTGCTGATCGTTACGCGTAACGCCGAAAGCCACCAGTTGCCCAAGCGTCCCGCGCTTGGCGGTGTACAGATGGCCATACAGTTGCTTGGCCCAGCTCCAGCGCCCGGTGGAGTCGTCCATGAACGATTTCCAGGCATCGAGGGACGTAGCATCAGTCCACGGCGCACAGATGAATTCAAAGGGCTCATCGCCCAGCGTGGCCAGCGCCTCAGCCACGTCCGGGGAGCCGGCACCCTGCGCCATAGCTGCCAACGTCACGGTCAAGCCCGCCGGTGTAGCCTCGCCGTTATTGCGACCGAGGCGGTTGAGCTGCAGCGCAATATCATTACCGCTCTCGCCTGACCACTTGCACGTCAGCGTCACGACACCCACTGCATTGGTCGCCACCACCGGAAGGCCGGCCGTGTTAACCGCCGCTACCACCGCTGCAGCCACCTCGGTTGGTGTCGCACCGTTGACCACCACGGCGCGCACCCGCGCTCCCGCCACATACAGATTCAACACGCCCGCTTCGGTGGCGGCGCCGGCGATGGTCACAGTGCCCTTGGCCTTGGCGCCCTCACCCTTTACCGGCAGGCACCAGACTTCTCCTGCAGGATCGATACGGCGCCATGTGTCGTACATCTGCGCAAGCATCGAGCCCGAACCGCCAATGTTGACCGCCAGGCTGACGCTAGACACCAGCGTCAGCTTGCCCACTTCATCAGCAGTTGAATCATCGTTCACCTGAGCCACGATCAGGCGCGGCATGCTCGACGTGGCGCTGTTCGCTTGGCTGTTATCAACCTCGGCATAAAACAGCGGCACCCGAATATCACTGGGGATGTTGTTAAAGCTCACGCTCATCAGGTCTTACTCCCCTTAACGGCCTTGGGTACGACCAGTTCCGCCGCCGATGCTTCTTCCGGCGCTTCGGTCTTGACCACGTCTTCATCCTTCACCCGCCGCTGCCAGTAGGCATTGTTCGGCACTAGCCCGCCCTCCTTGGGCAACAACTGGTAGTCCTTCTCCGGGTCAGGAGCGGCCCGGCCATCGGCCGGTTTCACATAGATTCGCGTCACTGGGGTAAATCCTCGCGCGTTTGAAATTCGACACGACCGTCAGGGCGGCCGCTCTTGGAAAGGTTTTTATCGTTTAAGGGGTCGATAAAGTCGTAATCGATGTTTAGCCCCTCCAGCGGCGGCAAGCCATCCGCCTCGCGCTCCTGCCAAGTCTCTGCAGGATCAGTAGCGCGGTTACGGCCCAACTGAAAAGCCGTCACAAACGAGAACCGGTAAACCGCCTTGTCGCGGCTGTTGAGCAGCATTTCCCGGCCGGTGTACTCAATCGGGTCGTAGTCAGGATCAGGCGAGTACCCCACCAAAGCGCGACACAACTCTTTGCGCACGGCGTCCACCAGATCCCCAACCGCCAACCCGCGCTCGTCGCCAGAGCGCTGCGGGAACACCACGCATACGTCAAACTCTTCGCTAACGTCCTGTACAACTTTGTTCTGCGCTTCTGAAGGGTCGGCGTGTTCGTCAGTCAGCACCAAATAAGCCGCAAGGCCTTTCAGGTTTGAACTGCGCTCGATGCTTTCCCAATCAATTCCGCCGGAAACACCATTGGTGAAACTGGGGCAGTTCGCTCGTAAGTGCATGACCAGGGGCGTTACTTGCATAAAATCACCCGTAACAAAAAACCCGCACAGGGCGGGCTTTTATTAATTAAGACTGCTGGCAAAAGCACTCTGCAAGATGGCGACAATCCGGTCATTGCTCTTTTGCAGCGCGTCTTCCATGAAGTTTTTACGCGGTGCGATCCGCCAGCCGCGCCCGCGATCCTCTTGCCGGCGATGGCCTCGCGTGCGCGTGGCCCCGTTCCTGACGCCATAGTGCAAGTAAGCCGGGTAGTACGCTTTCATGCCGGCAGTCTTGTCCGGCATGATCCGCACCAGGAACCCCGACTTACTGACCCTCGGTTTAATCGACTTGGTAAGTTGACCGGTTCGCTGCGCGGGATAACCGTCCTCAGAGGTACGCGTCTTGGCCTTGCCCGTGAGCTTGCGCGCCTCCTTTTGCACCAACCGCCCGACCTTGTTGAAGCCCTTGCGGATCTCCCGCTTGTCGAAGTCCAGCCGAGAAAACGAGTCAGCCCCTTCAAAGTGCAAGTAGGCCGATAGACGTGGCTCTGTCATAACTCTTCTACCTCCAGCACCGTAAAGCGACGCTTGCCGTTGAGGTGCGAGCTACGCCGAACCCGGTAAACCGTGGCGCTCTCGCCTTCCCCCACCACCACCTCCCAATCTCGGGTGATGCCGTTACGGTAACGAATGGTGATTCGATGGGTCAGGATGCTGTCAGCCTGGACACTGCCCGAGTACAGCGCACTGCCGACTGGTTCTAGCTTGGCCCACGTCTGTTTCTGGATGGGAAAGCTCGACTCCAGATCAGCATTGGCCATGTTTGGCTGGTCGTCCCGATGCCGCAGCGTGACCCGTGTATCCAGCTCGCCAATGGCCGGTTCATTCATAACGTGAACCAACGGTAAGGCCCCAACAGAGCATCCACGGCCAGCGGCAGCACCTTCATTCCAGCCACCTCACTGGCGGCCTCTCGATGCTCGTACCAGTGCGCAACCAACAACAGCATGGCCAAACGCACGTCGTCATCCAGCACCAGGGCATTTTCGGCAGCACCTTCCGGCAACTCGGTCGCCTCAATAAACAGGCGCCCGGTTTTGTTCTGAGCCAGCTTCCAGGCAGCACGCCCGTAGGCCTGCAGCAAGGTATCTTCGCCGGTATGATCGTCATCAAGGCGCAAATGCTCCTTGATCAAGGAAAGATCCAGCATCAGCGCACAGGGGCCGCTTGCGCGACCCCGCTCCGTATTAGGCGGCCGGCTTGCCTTGCAGCGCCTTGATGGCGGCGGTGTCTTGCAGCACCACGCCGAAACGTGTGAAAGCAAGGAAGCCCACTTGTCCGTACTCGGCAAAGCGCTCGACCAGACGTTTCAGGGTCATGCCGCGAACTTCGCGCAAAATCAGCTGATTGAAGTCACCGGCATACATGAACTTGTTACCAGCACCGATATCCGCAATCGCCTGATCGATCACGTATTGCTGTTTTAGAATGGTCGCAGGGCGCTCAGCATCGATACCTGGCAGCCATAGCGGGCGGTTGTTGCCATCGACCATTTCTTCAATGGTCTGCAACGTCGAATCGTTGAACGCCAGGCGAAATTGCGGAGCCCCACGGTAGGCTGGGTCAATCGAGTGAATCAGTGCGTTGATTTCCTGCCAGGTGAGCTTGGTGGCCGCCGCCGTCACTTTACCAACAGACGTCGACACTTCTAGACCGCGCGGCTGTTCCGGGGTAGCACCGTTAGCTGCAGCACCCGTGCCTTTAACCAACAAGCGCGCCCGGGTACGGCCTTGACGGCTGCCGATACGGCCAGCCAAGAAGCCTTCAATATCCACACCTGAGTCGGCCAGCAGCTGTTCCGAGACGCGGATAATCTTGGAGCTGATGGTGTAGGAACCCAAGGTGCCCATACCAAAGGTCACGTCACCTTCGGCGGCGGCTACGTTCTCGCCAATCAGCTCGCCCTCTTCGTCTTCGCCATTGCCGATCACCCAGGCAATCGGCGCACCGTTATCGGTGGCCAGCAGCTGGGCCACCGAAGCAATGCCGCCGAAGGCGCGCAACGCCTCGACCACTCGGGTTTGCAACGTGGTCGGCACGGTGTAGCCGCCCGCTTCGGGGCCGGTTGTGCCCTGGGCACGCATTTGCATGACCATCGAGCGCTGTTCCGGTGTCAGCTGGTCGACGCCATGACGCAGAAAGGAGGAAAACGCACTGCGCTGCTCGGCGTCCGGCCCTTGCAGATCATCCGCCGGGGTGCGGTCGTTGCGGTTTTCGCGGCGCGCACGCTCTTCCACAAAGCTCTGATCGTTATCGCGCAACTCTTCTTCGCGCTCGATCTTTTCCTTGATACCGGCCAGCTCGGTGCGCATGGCTTCCCACTTGCTACGCGTCTCGCCGGTCCAATCGGCGTCTTTGGTGCTTTCGTGCAGGCTGCGCATTTCCGCCGACTTAGCGGTGTACAGCGCTTTCAGTTCTTTCAGAGTCATACAGTTCCCCAGGGTTAAAGGTCGATCAGGTTCAACAGGCGCTCGCGGGCGTCGCGGTCGAATTCGCCACGGGCTTCAAGGCCTTCGTTTTGTGCCTGCTTCCAGGCGTCCAGCGAGCGCTGTGCAGCGCTTGAATCGGGGTAGGCCGGAAAAGATACTGGCCCGACGTCGCGCAGCTCGGCGACCTTGTAGATGGTGCGAATGACCACGCCGTCTTCTTCGTGCCAGGTATCGCCCCCCGGCGCCACGCGCATGGCGAAGCTACTGCCGGACATATCGCCACGGGCAATCGGCGCGACCACTAGGTCACGAATGGTCAGGGTGTCCGGTGTGTCGATTTCGTAGGCCAGGCCGCGCGCGTCGACGCTCAGGCGCAGCGTGCCGCTGGTGGTGCGGCCCAACAGATAGTTGGGGTCGTGGTTGAACAGGCCGCGTGTGTCCTGCGTTAGCACCTCGTCAAACGCGCCAGGGGCGATCAGCTCTACAAAGAACCCGCCCAACAAGTCGCTGCGCGTATTGAACACCGCCGCATAACCGACGATCTTCGGTGCGCCGGCCTGACCATCAGGCAGCTGGACAGCGCGAAGCTCGCACTGCTGCGCGGGCAGCATGCGTTTTTCAATTTCACTCATGGGGTTATTCCTGTTTCGTGACGGGTAACGGCAAGCCATCTGCACCGAGAAGACGGGCATTGACGTTGATCAGCATCGAATCGAGGCCAACGATTGGGTTCATGTCTTCAAAAACCCGTACTTCGTTGCGGGTCATCCAGCCATCGAGAATCGCGCGGCTGTAAAACTCGGCGCGCTCGGTCGGCGTGCCGCGCAGCAAACCGGCCAGGTTGAACTTGACGTAGTAGCCAGCCAGGCGCTCGGCGCGGGTGAACACCTTGCGGTTAATCTCCTGCTCCCAGTTCACAATCCACGGCATGATGGAGTGCCGCACGAACTGAATGGCCTGCTCGCTGATGTTGGAAAAGGTGGCCTTTTCCAAGTCGTTGATCATGTGGGCCGG
Organism: Pseudomonas sp. PS01297; assembly: GCF_029959305.1. Taxonomy (NCBI): domain Bacteria; kingdom Pseudomonadati; phylum Pseudomonadota; class Gammaproteobacteria; order Pseudomonadales; family Pseudomonadaceae; genus Pseudomonas; species Pseudomonas sp. PS01297. The sequence goes on along the minus strand of NZ_JASCPQ010000057.1, from coordinate 13,019 downwards.
AACATTGAACATGCCCGCGATTTCGCTCCGGGTCAGCTTGCGCGTCTCCAGAAACTGAGCATCCTCGGGGGCAATGGTCAGCGCCTTGTAATCCAGATCCGCCGGCAGCAAGAGCGTCTTGTTTTCCGACTGGCGCAACTTGCTGGCCGCGTTAGCCCAAGCCTTTTTCAGACGCTCCCAACCGTCTTCTTTAACATTGCCGCTCTTAAGGGTGATGATCCCGGTAGGCCGGCCGCCCCCTTCGAAAAACTCTTTGCCGTAACGCACGGCGGCCAGGCCGAGGCCGATGGTTTCGGCATTCTGTCGAATCGGGCTGATGCCCTCCTTACCATTCGACCCAATGGCCCGAACATGGATCATGTCTTCGGGCGCTACCGCCAGCGGCTTGCTGTCGTCATCCTGGGTCGCGTAGATCCAGCGACCGGCGTTTTTGACCAGTTGCGTGCATTGCGGCTGACATAACTCAATGCCTTGCAACTCGCCGCGACGACCGCGCACCAGGCGGCTGTAACCGTTGCCCCAGCCCAGCGTGTGCGCCTGCTTGGTTTCCCGCCACTTGTACGACGTTTGCCACTGATTCGGCTCGTCGTGCAGCAGGTAGTGCGCCGGGTGATCGGTGCCGGGCATGATATTGCCGTCGACCTTGCGCAGCACGTTGATCGGCAACTGGGCCAAGGTGCTGGACAGTACATAGATACAGGCGTAGACCGCTGTTAGCTTCTGCGCCGTCTCGGGGCTGACGTGTATGCCATTGCCCCCACTCAGCAACTCGCCCAGCTCCTGACTGCTCAGAGACACTGCTGGGTTTTCCATGCTTCGCCGTTCGTGACGGCCGGAAAAGATCACGACCGCCCCCACAGCCAAGCGCCTGCCATCAGCAACACGCCGCCGGCAATCAGTGCCACACCGGGGCCGAACTGGACATACAGCCCAGCCACCAACAGGCAATAGCCTGCCGCCCCGAGCAAATCGGGAAGGTATTTTTTCATAGGGTTACATCGCCAGAATGTCGTCGTCGGTAAGGTTGTCGAGTAAGCTTCCCTCGACCTGATCGGCCAGCATTGCGCGGCTCATGGCCATCAGCACGGCGACCATGCCGTCGATCTTGCGCAGGTTGCCTTTGCCTTCGTCTTCTTTCATCGGGGTCAAACAACCCCGGTATTCCTTGGCCGTCACGTTGCCCGCCATCCACGACAGCACCGAGTTCTCCGGGTGGTTGAAGCGCCGCGACACCAGGGCCGCTTCCACTTCGCGCATCGGCATGTTCATCGTTTGAATGCCCCCGCCGACCTCGACCACTTCCGCGCCATCCTCTTGCAGTTGGTGCGCCAGTTGCGTGGCCCGCCACTTGTCGTAGGCGATTTCCTGTATGTCGAACATCTTGGCCAGGTCTTTGATGTCATCGCGGATTACATCAAAGTCGGTTTCTTCGCCGTCAGTGGTCAACAGTTCGCCATTGATCACCCAGGTTTCGTAAGCCTCCTTAAACGTAACGGCGCGCTCTATCGCACCCTCCGGCAGATAGGAGCGGCAGAACACCGTCCATACATCCCGGCCGCGCTCATCCTTATCCTTGAACACCAGGGCCACGGCAGTAATGTCCGATTTACTGGCCAGGTCGACACCGACCCAGCATTTTTTCCCCCGGAATTGCTCCAAGGTTAATTCCGGGTTTCCACAGGCGGCCCAGTCCGACATGTTCAGCCACGCCGAGCGCGAGCTAACCCACACATTCAAATGCTTGGTTTTGAATGTGTTTAGCTGTGACGGGTAACGCTTCGCGTTGGCCTGCATGCGCAACAGATATTCGTCATCGACCGACACCCCGAAATTCGGGTTGGCCTTGCGCAGCACCTTCGGGTCTTGCCAGTCGTCGCCCTCATCAATGGTGTAGATGATGCCGAACAGCTCTTCGTTCTCGATCCCGCCTTCGCCTAAGGCGTGCAGCAGCATGTCTTTCACCTGGCCGCGCTGCACATAGCAAGGGCCAGCCAGGTTATAGCCGGCCGTGGTGATCACAAACATCAGCGGATGTTCGCGGGCGCCCATGCCGGTGATCATGGTGTCGTACAGCGCCGACGACGCATGTTCGTGGTACTCATCGACAATCGCGCAGCTCGGTGAACTGCCGTCGCCCGGGTCGCCAATCAGCGGCTCAAAGCGGCTGCCATCCTCGGGGATAGACAGGTTCATCACCATCAGCTCGACGCCGCACTCTTCGACCAACTGGGGCGTGTTCTTAAGCATCAGCCGCGCCGGACGGAACACCTCTAACGCCTGATCCTCGGTGGTCGCCCCGCAATACACCTCGGCGCCAAACTCGCCGTCCATGGTGAACATGAACAAGCCCAGGCCGGCGGCGATCACGCTTTTTCCGTTCTTGCGGGGGATCTCGCAATAGACCTCACGAAAGCGCCGCAAGCCGCTTCTCTTGGCACGCCAACCGAAAATGCAGCAGAAGATAAATTTCTGCCACGGCTCCAGGGTGATCAGTTGTCGCTTACCGGCCCACTTGCCTTTGGTATGCGGGAGCAACTGAATAAAGACACAGACACGCTCGGCTTGGGCCTTGTCGAACTTCCAGCGATAGGCCTTTTTCTTGGACTTCTCCAGGTCGCCCAAGTGACGGCGGCAGGCCGCCCGCACCCACTTGCACGCTTCAACCTTGCCCGCCACCACGTCGCGGGCGTATTTGTTCGCCGCGTTGACGTTTGGTGAACTGGCCATAGAGGGTCGTTATCCGGCTTTGCCTCCCCGCAACGCGGTAAAGGGGTTGTCTGGTTTCTGATTGCCGCCGGGCTTGAGTCGAGCCCGGGCCGCAGGATCAAGCCCTAGCGCGCCACCGTAGGCGGCCATCTGCCGCAGGGTTTCGTTGGACACGGTGCAAGCCGGGTTTTTAATTTCCTGCTTGGCCCCCATGACGATGATCCCGTTTTTGGTGATGTCGTCTTGCGCCTCCCGCCATCGCTGGTAGGCCATGCAAAACGCCTCCAGATTGTGCAGGTCGGTGCCGGTCAGGATCTTGGCTTCAACCAGCCAGGGCGCTACCTGCCGCCAGATGTTCATGGCGATTTCACCGAACCATTCCGGCGGCTCAGGCACCTGCGTCAAAGCATCGGGCGAAGGCGCGTTCTTGTTGAGTTTTCGTTTTCCCGGGTTGCCCTGAACCACCTTCAAGGCGGTCGGTTTTGCATGACGGCCCACAGGTGACCCCCTAATTTTTCCAAAGTACGAATTTTTTAATTTCGCGGTCGCGTGTAAACGGCTGGGCGAGCGGTGGAGAGGGGGCAAAGCTCCAGAGATTTACCCCGCCCCCCCTTTTCAGAGCAAAATTTTTCAGAAAAAGCAAAAATTATTTTATTTTTTTCAAAGAAATTTCAGGAATTTTCCAGAAAATCAACGAATTTTATTGATTTTTTGCAAATTTCTTTGATTTTTTACGCGCGGAAAATTACCGCCGAGCGGCGGCCGATTCCTTTTGCGTCTTGAGCTGATGGCAAACGCTGTTTATGGCCATCAGATTCGATAATTCATCACTTCCACCCATGTATTTAGGTGTTATGTGGTCAACTTCTGACGCTGGAAGGCGCCGACCTTTGCAGTTTTCGCACTGACACATGTGTCGGTCACGCTCCAGCACTACCGCGCGCTTCTTGCGCCATTCCCAGCCATAGCCGCGCTGTTCAGCGGTACCGCGATCCGGCTTACTCCAGCCAACTGCCAGATTAATGTGCTTATCGCAGAAGCCGCTAACGTCCAGAGTCTTGCCCGGACACATCGGCTGTCGACACGGGCGCTTGGCCTTTGGCGGCATGGGTTACAGCTCCTTGCTTCTGGATGCAGTCAAGTACCTGCGTGGCGCAACTGGTTAGCGCGTCCTCGGTTTCATCGAGCGCGCGCGTCCAATCCTCATTGGCCACCAGTGGTGGCCGACCCGGCAGGCGACACGGCACCAGGCTGCACGACAGCGCCGGCCCGGTAAGCAACTGGGTCGTTTGTTTCGGGGCGGGCGTACCGCAGGCCGAGAGCAACAGGGACAAGCTCAGCCAGATAAGCGTTGGTCTTTTCATCGGTGCGTTTCAGCTCGGCCAAGTTGCGATTGAGCTGGGCGGTCTGGCCGTCCAGGGTGGAATTTATAGTGCGGGTGTTGCGCTCGATATTGCTCAGCGCCGTACGCACGTCGCTCATGTCGCGCAACGCATCGAGCAAGCCGTCGCGCTGCGCTGCCAAACCCTCGTTAGCCTCGGCATATCGCACATTCGCCTGCATGACGTGATCGGCGAACCAAAGGGAGCAAGAGACGATCAAGGCAGCACCTAGACCGCCTGCCAGGACGAAACCATTCATAGCAAAGCCCTCCGCACACCCTCATCAATCACAGTGGCTGAATACGGGTTTCCACCGTTCTCATGCCGGATGATTTCGACCACCACTGCCCGCAAGGTCAGAGGGTTGCGAATGTTGATCACTTGATCAGGCGCAACACCGACAGCCCTGGCCACTGCCTGGACGTAAGCGCCGGTATTGTTCTCAATGCTGGGAGCCCAGCGATTGATCGTCTCGACAATAGTGTCAATGCCAGGCCCACCAACGCCCGGCATGCCGTCTTTGCCGCGATAGTTGATCAACAACTTGCCCAGGGCACGAATGCCGTTTTCAGGCGTATCAAAACGAGCAAAGCGCGCCTCGATCTTGGGATCAGGCTTGAGCTGGCCTTGCCACTGATTACGCGGGTTGTAGTCGATGTTCCCGGGGTTGTTGTTACGGATGCCGCGCGGCGTACTCATAGCGAATCCACCTTACGTTCCGCCCAGCGCTTGCCGAGCTGCCGAAGCTGCTCAACGCCAAGGATGCCGACAAACCCGGACGTGGCGAACGCCCAGCCGATGCTAAAACCGAACTCTTTAACGGTAAGGCCGACCACCATCACAATGACCGAACCAATCGAAGCCTCTAGCAGCTTCCGCCAGACGCTGGCCTCTTTGGCGTCGTATTGAATCCGCAGCCAGGCCAGAACAAACGCGATAGCCATAGCCAGGCCGTTCTCTTTCAGGGCCAGCAACACCAGCACCCAAAAGGAGGGATCTTTATCAGGCATTTTTCGCATCTCGATAACCTCCCGGCGCTGGGAGCGGGCATAAAAAAACCCCCGACCTGTAAGGGCCGGGGGCTAAGGGAATGACTGTGCAGTGCCACCGTGGCCGCAACATCACCACGATGGAGCAAACGATAGGGAAAACCGCCACGCTTGTCAACACGCTAAGTTGATAAATACACGATTTGTGTAAAACCGGCGCACTGATCAACCTGCTTTAGCGTTACCCGTCACACTATCGCTGTAGGTATCTGCAACTTCCACGCGGTCGGGGTATGCAGGCAAGCCAGCTCCCCCTTAAAGGCACCACCACAGCCCACTGGCAGGGTTTTGCCGCACTGCTTGCACGGGTAACGCTGCGCCTCGGCTATCTGCCCCTTGAGCCTGGCCGCGTCCTCACGCACCAGGGCAGCTATGTACTCTTCAATTTCATAGGGGCCATCGACCCCGCCGCGAATCGCCCGGGACTCATCGAGCATGGCCCGCTCAACCGGCCCGAGCTTGGCCGTCACCTCTTTAATGTCCTGCTCTTTCAGTCGATCCCGACGGCGCTGCTGTCGTTTGGCGTTACCCGTCACAACATCACCCCCCTTGCTAAGCACCACACCATCCAAGCAGCCTCAACCGGCCCTAACAAATATTGCCCGCTAGCATTTCGCTGGAATGATGCCTCTTCAAAGCCATGCCTTAATTGGTAGGCAGCGAGTGCCGCCTCAAAATCTGCACGCTCTGAAACAATCTCCAAAACATCAGGGTTAGTCATGATCAAGCCTCCCGGTGATTCGCTCCCACCAGGTAAGGCGGCGCGGCTGAACGACTTTCGACTTCCTCAACACCATCAGTAAATGACGCAACTGGATGTATTGCTCCGGTCGCATTGGGCTGGCCTCGATCCACTCCCGAACCTCCGGGCTGTTGATTTCCGTGTCCAGAATCCGGGCCACATCGACGAAGTATTCCGGGCGGAAAGTCTCGCGCCATTGGTCGTGCCACAGCTCAAGGGTCATGTTCGGTTTAGGGCTGCTCATGGGAATAACTTCCTCCTTAGGAATGAATGGTTAAGCTGCGCTGCAAGCCTTACGGTTCAAGGCGTCCAGCCCTTGCGCTGTTTCGGCCTGTCTCGCTTCTGTCTCGGCGTGAAAGCCGGTCAATTGGGCAAAGCCACGGGCGTCCAGCCAGGCATGCCAGCATTCCAGAGCGGCACGCTTCTGCTTCTTCAAGGTGGTGTGGATATAGGTGGCACTGATACCCGGCAACTGGTGGTTCAGCAGAAATTCACCGACTTGATGTTCAACGCCAAGGTCTGCCCAACAGGTGCGCGCCACCTTCCTCAGGTCGTGACTAGTCCACTCACCCGCTCCCAATGGCTTGAATAAATCGTCGGCTTGTTTCGGGGTGATGGACTGACCATTACGCGCGGGGAACAAGAACGCCCCGTCATAGTTAGTGGCTTTTTGCTGGTCACGATAAAGGCGCAGGAAGGTGCAGAGCTGATCGGTTAACGGGACAATCAACTCTTTGCGGGTCTTGGCATCGGTCGCCGGAATGAACCACTCCCCCTCTTCAAGGTTGATGTTTTTCCACTTGGCCAAACGGGTTTCGCCGATGCGCGTGCCATGGGCTAGCATCATCACCGCCAGAGCCACGGACGCCGGCCATTCGGTTTTGAGACTGATCAGATGGGCCAACACATCCCGCACCTGAGACGGGCGAATAGCCCCGGGCTTTGCCTCGATTCGGGCTTCGATAAAGTCAGGGAATGAAAGGTCAGCAAGTGGGTTGACGCTGATCAATTTCAGTTTGCTGGCTTGCTTTAAGGCGCCCATAAGCACACCGAACACCTGTCGAACATAGGCCAGCGAATAGTCTTCCTGCAGCGGCCAGATCAACTTTTCATCCAGACGCGACTGGCTCATGTCCGTCAGCCGCTCCCCCGCCAAGCGCGGTCGTAGGTGGCACTTGATCACGGAACGAATAGCGTCTTTGCGCTTGGTCGATTTGTTTCGGTCGCGCGTATTGCGCTCCAGATACCAGCTCAAAAGCTCGCCAACGGTCTGCCAACCATCGAGAGCGACCGCCGCCGCCGGATCAATGGCGAGCTTCTGCAGGATCTTCGGCAGCGCCTCCATAAAGTCAGAAGCGCTCAGAGCGGGCCAGTTGGCAATCTTGCTGTACGGGTTGGGCTTGCCCTTGTGGTAAGTGACGACGTACCAACTGCCCGAAGCGCGGGCAGCGTGGTAACGAAAGACAACAGGGCGGCGCGTATCACGCAATTGTTTGACGGTGGGGTCTGCCGCGTGACGCTTGATCGCGGCGTCTGACAGCGCAACGCTAACAGTGGCTGTATCGGTTTGAGGCATTGGCCTGGCTCCTTGGGTAAGGCGACCAGGCCCGTGTGATTAGGTGGCCCGGTCGCGGATCAGGCGCAGGGCTCCCCTACCCATCCAGTTGACGGGCACACAGCAGGGACGGACTGCGCGCGAACTCATTCGTTAATTCGTTATTTCGTCAATTAGCGGATTGGATCTTGTTGCGCAGTTCCAGGGCTCGGGCGACCACCTGAAAATACTCGGCGGTCTTCTCGGGGGTCGGCCCCGGCATGGCGTGGAAGTTCGCCACCACCAGTACGAACGCGCGCAGCTCTTTGGTGTGTTCGATCAGCTCAAGAGCCGGCTTGAATTCGGCTTGTCCGGTGTACGGGCCGAAATAGGCCTCGACCTTGGCCAGGGCTTCGGGGGTCATTTGTTCAACCTCAGTTTGGTTTCGGTGAAGGTTCGCGCCGCTTTCAATCGCCGCTCATATGTCCGCAGGCTGATGCCCAGCGCGTGGGCCTTGTTGTATTGATCCGCTCCGCGCGGGTCGTATTGCTCAATCTCTCGGCGTGCGGCGACAAGCCACCAGGCGGCGTTGTATTCCATGCGCAACACATCGGCATTCAGTGGGTCAGCGGCGAACAGTGACAGCACCGCCGCCTCGATAGCGCACTCGATGCCATCCGCCGCCGGCCCGCCGCCGACACTTCCACCAAAAAACAGCTCGCCTTTGTTGTCGATCAGCTTGGCCAGCATCGAGCGACCGGCCGATACGGACTGATCCGCGCAACTCCAGCGCGCCCAAAGCTCAAGGGCAGCATCTAAGTTGTCGACCTTACGTCTGGCCATGACTGCGCCGCCTTACGCGAGAGCCAGGGAGTCAATCGCGCCCGCGCACAGCGGAGCGACAGCACGAAGGCGCGGCAACATCAGCTCCGACAAGGCGTCGAGCGGTGCCAGGACATGGCGAAAACTGTCGCCCTTAGCGGTCACGTTAAAGTCTCCTTGGCGATTGACGACCTGATCAGAAGGCGTGCCATAGACATGCCAGATCACGCCGCCTTGAGCGCGCACCACTCGCGCTTCTTCTTCGGTCAGGCAATGAACGATCACTAGGCCGCCGGCCGGGTTTTTAGTGGTCTTGTCTTGGGCCGTGTCCAAGACGTCGCGTAGGATCATTGAGCGGCGCAGCGGACGGTTAACCCCCGGCGTCATCACAGCAAAGGCAGCAAGTGATTCTTTGCCCGACTCAATCAGTCGATCAGCAATCGCGATACGCTCGGCGTCTGTGCCGCCAGAAAGTGCAATCAATAACAAGGTAATCCCCTCGGCCTACCGTCAGCGGCGGGCACGTTCAATTTTGGTATTGCGCACAGTCTTCAAAAAATCATGCAAAGCGGGCGGGCTGGGCGCCGTGCTCGCCTTGCGGGCTAGCTCTATGGCCAGCTCCATTTCTTCGATGGTGACGTTGGAAGCGCACCATCGACGGAACAAATCTTGGGTGTACGGGTCTTTCCCTAGCAGCGGTGGCATGCTCAGCTCGACTTCAAACCAGCAGCGCCACTGATCGGCGACTTTTGGCAGCTCCAGCGGCGGCAAAAACATGGTGAAGTCGACTAGCGTTACGCATAACGGCGAACCCGGTTCCTCGCCTTGCTCTAGAGTCAGCCACTCGGCTTTGGCCAGATAATCCAGCAGAAAGCCGAGGTCTTGCGGGTCGACCTGCAATGCGTCTAACCAGTCGCTGACGGGCATTGCAACAACGCCGGTATTGCGGGAGGGGCTGGACGCGAAGAGCTCCAGCAACTTGATCAGGCGCGCGAAGCCAGGCATGCCGAAACGTTGCTCTACCTTAAGCACGACTGGCAACGCGGAGAAGTTGGAAGGGAGGTTAAGCGACGGCATGGTCGTCGCCAGGTTTGAACAGCTTGCGAGCGAACGGCGCATAGATACCGTTCCAATCCACATCACCCTTGGATTTCAAGATGATGTTAACGCCGGCCGAGAACGAGGGGATTCGCTCTTGGCGGTACCAGGAGTAGACGGCCCTCGGACTTTCGCCAAGCAGTGCCGCCACGACATGAACCCCCTTGCCGCTGACCTTCCCAGGTCGCGGACTATTGCCAACGGTTTCGATCCATCGGTTAAATTCCACGCTAAGACACTCATTTACACGATTCGTGTAAGTCTATTTCGAGAGCACCCTATTCTTCAAGCTTTTTTTCCCGTCATGTACACTTAATGTGTATATTTCTACGGACTAGAGATAATATTCATATATTGCCAAGGCCGTGAAACCTCACGGCGACCATTGGGAAATTTTGCATGTCCGAATTACAAGCGACCGTCGCCAAACGGATTAAGCAGTGTCGCACTAGTCACGGTTGGACGATGGACGAAACCGCCAAGCGTCTTTCCGTGATTGCCGGCAAAGAAATGTCTACCTCCCGGTATTCCAACTGGGAGCTGGGTTTGCGCATGCCGGGGCCTGAACAAATTATTCACCTCGGTCAAATGTTCGGTAAGCCCGCTGCATGGATTCAGGGCTTTACCGACAACGACAGCCTAAACGCGGTGACGTCCAACTATGTCACGGCAAACCCCGCCAACATTGCAACAAAGAACGGCCTGCTCACACTGACGCAAGTTACAGATTCAACTGCCTACAGCCTGGAATACCTAAGCAGTAGGGGCTTAAACCGAAACAAACTACTGTCAATCCGGCAGATCGATAAGAGCATGCAAGGCATCATCAATGAAGGCGCCGAGGTGCTGCTCGACCTGGAACAGAAAACCGTACGCGGCGCTGACCTGTTTGGCATTGTGGTGCAAGAACATATCTGGATTCGAACCATCCGCCCTGAAATGAACGGCAGCTATACCATTACCGCCGCCGATAACTCGCAGTACGCCGACCAGAACCTTTCGGCCGAGGAATTCAAAGGTGTCGATGTGGTTGGTCGGGTGGCGCGCATAGCCCACGACCGATAGTAATTTAGCCCTTAACCAAGGGCTTTTTTATTGTTCGGATTTACACTTTATGTGTAACATTGCACGCAAACCAGAACAGGAACGTCATTCCATGCAGCAAGGCAGCGAAGTTACCAACCTCCACAGTCACCCACCCTCGGAGCAAGCGGGCCGCCTGAGTATTCAACGGCGCCAATGCGTAGCACTCAAAGAAGTATCGTCGCTCGCTCAGAGCATGCAGCTGATGGCCCTCTACTGCATCGACCAAGGCCATGTCACCGTTGACCACATGGAAGCTTTGGCCAACACCCTAGGCCTGCTACGCCGTCACGTTGACGCGCTAGACATTGAGCTGGCCAGCCACTAATCACCCCTCCCCTATCGCAAGGAAGCGTTTCAATGAATGCCTGCGTCCAGATTCACGGCGACGAAGTGATTGGTTATCCCGGCCAGAACCTGACGGACAGTGAACTGTTCGTCTTGGTGAAAACCGCCGAAGGCTTCCCAACGCCAGTGATTGCCCAGGAACTAAAAATGGATGACACCGGCATGCGCTTGGTGGAGCGCAATATCCTAAGCAAGCTGGGCGCCAAGAACAAAGCGCATATGATCACGCGCGGCTTTACCTTGGGCGTTCTCGTTCCTCAGGCACTGTGCCTGATGCTATGCGTGATTGCTTCCCTTGAGGTCGATAGCGACTTTAATCGTCCGCGCTCCCAGCGCCGCAGCCGCACCCTAACCGAGCACTCTCGCACCGTCCGCACCTCCCCCGCTTCGGCCGGCGGCACACCCTCCCGGCAAAACCTTTACGTCTAGCCAAAATTCGTTAATTCGTTAATTCGTTAATTTATTGATCCTCTGCCCGAGGAGGCTTATACTCGCCTTGCATTAACGAATTAACGAATTAACGCACAAAAGGAATTCTCACCGTGGCACTACGAATTGGCTTCGCAACTCAGAAGGGTGGCCCTGGCAAATCCACCTGCGCACGCGGCACCGCTGTCGGGTACGCACAAAACGGGTGGGTGGTAAAACTCGCCGACTTCGACCTTAACCAATCCACCAGCACACGCTGGCATCAGCGCCGCCTGCAGCGCAATCATCAGCCTGAAGTATCGGTCGAACAGTTCGGTTCTATCGCGCACGCCGTGGCTCGGGCCGATGATTACGATGTGATGATCTTTGACGGTGCGCCGCTGGCCAGCAAAGCAACCGCGACTATGGCCGAGGTCTGCGACCTTCTGGTCATCCCGACCGGCCTGTCGGTTGACGACCTCGACCCCGCCGTTGAGCTGGCCGATGCGCTGCACTACAAGCACGGCATCCCCGTCGAGCGCATTGCCTTCGCTCTGAACCACGTCGGCGATAGCCAGGCCGAACTAGAAGAGGCTCAGGACTATTTGAGCCAGAAGCCCTATCACGTTCTGGACGGCTACTTGGCGCAGAAGGTCAGCTATAGCCGCGCCATGGACATTGGCCTATCTGTGATCGAGGTATCGCACAAAGGGCTGCGCGCTCAGGCTGAACGGCTAATTTCCGCAATCATTCAGCGTGCCGCTAAGCTATCATCCTAATAACGAATTGACGAATTGACGAATTAAAGGAACCACCAACATGGCAGTCGAAGCACCTAAACCCCCGCGCCACAAATCTACCAAAGGCACCGCACCGGCCGCGCCTATGGCGACCGAGCCAGGGCACACCAAACAAGCAGGCCCGGGTGACTTGGTAACGGCCAACTTCAAGGTTGACGCCCAATTCAAGCAGGACTTAAAGATGTTCGCGGCCATGCACAAAATGAGCATGGTCGATGTGCTGCGTCAGGGATTCGCCTTGCTAAAGGAAGCAAAGGCCGGGAAGTAGACCGCATCAACAAAACCAAGCCCCTTACCTTGCGGGGCTTTTTTGTGCCTGCGTGACGGGTAACGCTCAAAGCTCGACCGCAAAGCCTCGCACGCCCAAACCATCAGCAAAACGTCCCACTGCCGTGAGGCTGGCCCATGTGCGGATCACTTCGCGCCGTGAGCGCACCGGGATCAGCCGGGCGTGCGGCCCGCCGAGGCGCACCGAAAACGTCCACTTGGTGCGGCTGGCATCGCGGCCCACGACAAACTCCCGCACGGCGTTCTGTTGCACCAGGTGCTGCAGCGCGTCTTCGTGAATCCCTTCCCCGATCACAGCAGCAGCGCCTGTACCCGCGCCTGCGCGGTGTTTTCAAATAACAGGTACAGGCTTTCAATCTCCGCCGGCTTGAGCACCTTGAGCACTTCCAGCGCCTCGACCACGCCTTGTGCGCGTTCACTGGCCAGATGCACCTGCAGGGTGTCGCTGCTGCACTCGATGCTGGTCAGGCGGCGGCGCAGGGTATCGAGCACTTCGGGCAGCGTGCTGATCTCGGCCAGCGGGTCGCAGGCGTTACCGTAACGGTCGCTCATGACCGACCATCCCACAGCGCGGCCCAGGCATGCGGGTTGACGCGGTACACGCCTCGCCACGCTAGGCCCATGCACACACGTTGTGCGCGCAACACTTCCAGCAACTGCGCGGCGTGCCGGCGGCCCAGGCCAAAACGGCGCACCAGGGCGCCGGGGCCGAGGTTTGGCACAGCAGCCGCGTAACGGGCGACCGCTGGCAGCAGCGGG
>NZ_JASCPQ010000056.1:0-36078 GCF_029959305.1 Pseudomonas sp. PS01297 | reverse complement strand
GTAGGAGCGAGCTTGCCTCGCGATCTTTTGACTGTTTAAAAGATCGCGAGGCAAGCTCGCTCCTACACGGTTATATCAAGCCGTTTTCCTTCAGCCGCTTCAGGCTCATCTCCAGTGTCTGCATCCCTGCCGCCGCGCCGGTCTGGATCGCCGAGACCATCTGCGCCACTTTGTTTTCCCGGATCAGGTTACGAATCGCAGGCGTGGCCAGCATGATTTCGTGCGCCGCGACCCGTCCTCCCCCCGCACGTTTGACCAATGTTTGCGCAATCACCCCTTGCAGTGACTCAGACAGCATCGTGCGCACCATGGCCTTTTCATCGGCCGCGAACACGTCAATGATGCGGTCGACGGCTTTGGCCGCTGATGCGGTGTGCAATGTCGCCAGCACCAAGTGCCCGGTTTCTGCCGCCGTCAGCGCCAGGCGGACGGTCTCCAGGTCGCGCAGTTCTCCGAGCATGATCACGTCCGGGTCTTCACGCAGCGCCGACCGTAGCGCCGCTGCCACGCTGTGGGTGTCACGGTGCACTTCGCGCTGGTTGATCAGGCACTTGCGGGGCGCGTGCAGGTACTCAATCGGGTCTTCGATGGTAAGGATGTGCTGTTGGCGGGTCGCGTTGATGTGATCAATCATTGCGGCCAATGTGGTGCTCTTGCCTGAGCCCGTCGCGCCGGTAACCAGCACCAGCCCCTGTGACAGGCCACAAAGCCCTTTAAACACCTCACCCAGCCCCAACCCTTCCAGGCTGGGGACTTGCGCCGTAATGCTGCGAAACACCGCCCCGGCTCCGCGCTGCTGCTCAAAGGCATTGACCCGAAAGCGTCCCAGTCCGGGCACTGCGTATGAAAAATCAGCTTCGTGGGCGGATTCAAAGGCTGAACGCTGTGCGCTATTCATCACGCTGTGGATAAGTTCACGCGCTGCGACCGGGGTCAGCACTGGCAGGTCGCTACGTTGTATTTCCCCGTCCACCCGCAGCATGGGCACCACGCCCGCTGACAGGTGCAGGTCTGATGCCCCGTGTTTGACGCTGAACGCCAACAGGTCGGCGATATCCATACCCCCTCCCAATTCCAGTAGAATGCCGCAGACTTTTACAACGGCGGGCTTAATTGAATGTCCACGATAGCAGGCAACATTGCTCAGGTTGAGGCACGTATCCGTGCAGCGGCAGAGGCTGTGCAACGTGATGTAACGAGCATTCACTTACTCGCGGTCAGCAAGACCAAACCCGCAGCCGCCTTGCGCGAGGCGTACGCCGCCGGCATTCGCGATTTTGGCGAGAATTATCTGCAAGAAGCCCGTGCCAAACAGGTCGAATTAACCGACCTGCCCTTGAGTTGGCACTTCATCGGCCCCATTCAATCGAACAAGACGCGTGAGATCGCCGAGCATTTTGCGTGGGTGCATTCCGTAGACCGCTTGAAGATTGCCCAGCGCCTCTCGGAACAACGCCCGGCCGACTTGCCCCCGCTCAACCTCTGCATTCAGGTCAATGTCAGCGGCGAGGCCAGCAAGTCAGGCTGCACGCCCGAGGACCTGCCAGCCCTGGCGGCGGCAATCCAGGCATTGCCACGTTTGACGTTGCGCGGTTTGATGGCGATTCCGGAACCCACCGAGGTGCGCGCCGAGCAAGACGCCGCGTTTGCCAAGGTACGATCATTGCAACAAAGCCTGAACATGGGGCTCGATACACTCTCCATGGGCATGAGCCACGACCTGGAGTCGGCCATTGCCCAAGGCGCGACGTGGGTGCGTATCGGCACCGCGTTATTTGGCGCCCGCGATTACGGCCAGGCTTGAGACACTCGCCCAACTTTTATAAGGATCGGTTATGAGCAAAACGCGTATTGCCTTTATCGGGGCCGGCAACATGGCTTCCAGCCTGATCGGCGGCCTGCGGGCCAAAGGTCTGGATGCTGCACAGATCCGTGCCTGCGACCCCGGCGCCGAGACCCGGGCCAAGGTTGCGGCCGAGCACGGCATTGAGGTGTTCGCCGACAACGCGCAGGCCGTGCAAGACGCTGACGTGATTGTGATTGCGGTCAAACCGCAAGCCATGAAGGCCGTGTGCCTGGACCTGCGTCCACACCTCAAGCCGCATCAATTGTTGGTGTCGGTAGCCGCCGGCATCACCAGCGCCAGCCTGCTGAACTGGGTCGGCGCACAGCCGCTGGTTCGCTGCATGCCAAACACTCCGGCCTTGCTGGGCAAGGGCGTGAGCGGCCTGTTCGCCACGGAGTCGGTGACCGCCGAACAGCGTCAGCAAGCCGACGATCTGCTCTCTGCCGTGGGCATCGTGGTGTGGGTCGAGACTGAGGCGCAGATCGACGCAGTAACCGCCGTGTCGGGCAGCGGCCCGGCGTATTTCTTCCTGCTGATCGAAGCCATGACCGCCGCTGGCGTCAAGCTCGGCCTGCCCCGTGAAGTGGCCGAACAACTGGCGCAACACACCTCGCTGGGGGCTGCCCACATGGCCGTATCCAGCGGCATCGACGCGGCTGAGCTGCGCCGCCGGGTGACCTCACCCGCGGGCACCACCGAAGCGGCGATCAAGTCGTTCCAGGCAGACGGCTTTGAAGCCATCGTCGAAAAAGCATTGAGTGCCGCCGCGCACCGCTCGGCCGAAATGGCCGAACAATTGGGTCAATAAAGGAGCACATGATGTCTGGACTTAATGGCGCTGCCATTTTCGTGATTCAAACCCTGGGTAGCCTCTACCTGCTGATCGTGCTGCTGCGTTTCATCCTGCAATTGGTACGGGCCAACTTCTACAACCCGTTGTGCCAGTTCACCGTCAAAGCCACCCAACCGCTGCTCAAGCCTTTGCGCCGCGTGATCCCGAGCCTGTTCGGGCTGGACATGTCGTCGTTGGTGCTGGCCATTCTGGTGCAGATGGTGATCTTCGCCGTGGTCCTGACGCTGAGCTACATGTCCTTCAACATTCTCGGGCTGCTGGCCTGGGCGTTGATCGGCGTGTTTACGCTGTTTTTGAAGGTGTTCTTCTTCGCCATCATCATCAGCGTGATCCTCTCGTGGGTTGCACCGGGCGGCGCCAGCCCGGCCGCTGAGCTGGTTAACCAGATCACCGAGCCTGCCCTGGCTCCGTTCCGCCGTATTCTGCCGAGCATGGGCGGCCTGGATATCTCGCCGATTCTGGCGTTCATGGTCATCCAGTTGCTGCAAAGCTACGTCATCCCGCCTTTGGCGATGTACGTCGGCATGCCGGTCGTGCTGTTCGGCCTGATCTAACGAAAAAACCTGTAGGAGCGAGCTTGCCTCGCGATCTTTTAAAACATCAAAAGATCGCGAGACAAGCTCGCTCCTACAGAGGTTTGAGCATTGCTTGCCGCTCTGCCCCCCGCTCATTAGACTTACGCCTCATTTGAATGAGAGCAGGGTCAATGCCAGCTGCCTTTCCCCCCGATTCCGTTGGTCTGGTCGTGCCGCAAATCGCGCACTTCAGCGAACCGCTGGCGTTAGCCTGTGGCCGTTCACTGCCTGCCTATGATCTGATTTACGAAACCTATGGCCAGCTCAATGCCACGGCCAGCAATGCCGTGCTGATCTGCCACGCGCTTTCCGGGCATCACCATGCCGCCGGTTACCACAGTGCCGACGAGCGCAAGCCCGGCTGGTGGGACAGCTGCATCGGCCCCGGCAAGCCGATCGACACCAATAAGTTCTTTGTGGTCAGCCTCAACAATCTTGGCGGCTGCAATGGCTCTACCGGCCCGAGCAGCCTCAACCCCGAAACCGGCCGCCCGTTTGGCGCTGATTTCCCGGTGCTGACAGTGGAAGACTGGGTGCACAGCCAGGCCCGTCTGGCCGACCGTTTGGGCATCAACCAGTGGGCCGCCGTAATCGGTGGCAGCCTGGGCGGCATGCAGGCGTTGCAGTGGAGCATCAGCTACCCGGATCGCCTGCGCCATTGCCTGGCCATTGCTTCGGCGCCTAAATTGTCCGCGCAGAACATCGCGTTCAACGAAGTGGCGCGTCAGGCCATCCTCACCGACCCTGAGTTCCACGGCGGCTCGTTCCAGGAACAAGGCGTGATCCCCAAGCGTGGCCTGATGCTGGCGCGCATGGTCGGGCACATCACTTACCTGTCCGATGACTCCATGGGCGAAAAATTCGGCCGTGGCCTGAAGAACGAAAACCTCAACTACGACTTCCACAGCGTCGAGTTCCAGGTAGAAAGCTACCTGCGCTATCAGGGTGAGGAGTTTTCCGGGCGTTTCGACGCCAATACCTACCTGTTGATGACCAAGGCGCTGGACTACTTCGACCCGGCCGCCAACTTCAACGACGACCTGGCCAAAACCTTTGCCGGGGCCAAGGCTCGCTTTTGCGTGATGTCGTTCACCACAGACTGGCGCTTCTCGCCTGCGCGCTCGCGTGAGCTGGTGGATGCGCTGATGGCGGCGAAAAAAGACGTTTGCTACCTCGAGATCGATGCACCCCAAGGCCATGACGCCTTCCTGATTCCGATCCCGCGCTACCTGCAAGCCTTCAGCAATTACATGAACCGAATAGACCTGTGAGAACGCCATGAGAGCCGACCTGGAAATCATCCAAGACTGGATCCCCGCTGGCAGCCGCGTACTCGACCTCGGTTGTGGTGATGGCGAACTGCTGAGCTGGCTGCGCGACAACAAGCAAGTCACCGGCTACGGCCTGGAAAACGACCCGGACAACATCGCCGAGTGCGTGGCCAAAGGCATCAACGTGATCGAGCAAGATCTGGACAAAGGGCTGGGCAACTTTGCCAGCAACAGCTTTGACATCGTGGTCATGACCCAGGCGCTGCAAGCGGTGCACTACCCTGACCGGATCCTCGACGAGATGCTGCGCGTCGGACGCCAGTGCATCATCACCTTCCCGAACTTCGGTCACTGGCGTTGCCGCTGGTATCTGGCCAGCAAAGGCCGCATGCCTGTTTCCGAGTTTCTGCCGTACACCTGGTACAACACGCCTAACATTCACTTCTGCACCTTCGAAGACTTTGAAGAGCTGTGCCGTGAGCGCGAAGCCCGCGTGATCAACCGCCTTGCTGTAGATCAACAACACCGGCACGGATGGGCGAGTAAGTTATGGCCTAACCTGTTGGGTGAGATTGGCATTTACCGTGTCAGCAGTCCTGGCCTGCAGGATCATCAAATCGCGGTTTAAATCAGGGTTCACAAGGAGAAAGGCTATGGGACGGATTGGATTACTGCTGCTGTCGATGTGCTTCGCCGCTCAGGCGATGGCTGCGGGGGCCACCCAGGTGGGCGGCACCGTGGTCAACTACAACGCCTTCATGACCAACTTCCTTAGCCCTGAGATCACCGCCAGGTACGGCCTGCAACGCAGTGAGCAACTTGGAGCGCTGAACTTCAACCTGTCCAAAGATGATCAAAAAATAGCCAGCACGATCAAGGGCACTTACCGCGAAACCGGTGATAAAAAAGCTAAACCGCTCACCTTCAAACAGGTGATCAATGACCAGGGGGCGATTGATTACTTCGCCCAGTTCCCGGTCCAGCCCGCTAAAGTCTATGTGTTCGCCATTGAGCTCAAGGTCAACGGCGAAACCAAAGACATCGAATTTTCCCAAGAGGTCGCTCCGCTCCAATGATTAACCTTACGCAACTGGTTTTGGCTAGCCACAACGCCGGCAAACTCAAAGAACTTCAGGCCATGCTCGGCGAGTCGGTGCAGTTGCGCTCGATTGGAGAATTCAGCAGCGTTGAGCCGGATGAAACCGGCTTGTCGTTCGTTGAAAACGCGATTCTTAAAGCGCGCAACGCGGCACGTATCTCGGGCTTGCCGGCACTGGCAGACGACTCGGGGCTGGCAGTGGACTTTCTCGGTGGCGCACCGGGCATCTACTCGGCCCGTTATGCCGACGGCAAAGGCGATGCGGCGAACAACGCCAAGCTGCTCGACGCCTTAAAAGACGTGCCAGAAGCCGAGCGCGGCGCGCAATTTGTGTGCGTGCTGGCGCTGGTGCGTCACGCCGACGATCCGCTGCCGATTATCTGCGAAGGCTTGTGGCACGGCCGCATCCTGCACGCGGCCAGCGGCGAGCACGGTTTTGGTTACGACCCGTTGTTTTGGGTGCCGGAGCGCAACTGCTCCAGCGCTGAACTCAGCCCGGCCGAGAAAAACCAGTTGAGCCACCGCGCCCGCGCCATGGACTTGCTGCGTCAGCGTTTGGGCCTGAAATGACCCATGACACCCCTTCACAGCCGCTCTATCTGGGTGCGGCTGGCTTTACTCAGCAGGCGCCGCGCGCGCCGCTGACGCAACTGCCACCCCTGTCGCTGTACATCCATATTCCGTGGTGCGTGCGCAAATGCCCGTACTGCGACTTCAACTCGCACACTGCA
Organism: Pseudomonas sp. PS01297; assembly: GCF_029959305.1. NCBI lineage: Bacteria > Pseudomonadati > Pseudomonadota > Gammaproteobacteria > Pseudomonadales > Pseudomonadaceae > Pseudomonas > Pseudomonas sp. PS01297. The sequence goes on along the minus strand of NZ_JASCPQ010000056.1, from coordinate 29,703 downwards.
AGCCCGGTGCTGCCCGAAGAAGAATACGTCGACGCGCTGCTGGCCGACCTCGATCAAGACCTGCACGCGATCTATGGCCGCGAGCTGAGCTCGATCTTTTTTGGCGGCGGCACGCCGAGCCTGTTCAGTGCCCAGGCGCTGGGCCGCTTGCTCAAGGGGGTCGAAGCGCGCATCCCGTTTGCCAGCGACATCGAAATCACCCTCGAAGCCAACCCCGGCACATTTGAGCAAGAAAAGTTTGTGGCCTATCGCCAACTGGGGATCAATCGTCTGTCGATTGGCATCCAGAGTTTTCAGCAAGAAAAACTCCAGGCGCTGGGGCGTATCCACAACGGTGACGAAGCCGTGCGCGCCGCCGGGATGGCGCGTCAGGCGGGCTTTGATAACTTCAACCTCGACTTGATGCACGGCTTGCCCGATCAGAGCCTGGAAGACGCCCTGAGCGACCTGCGCCAGGCCATTGCCCTCAAACCGACACATCTGTCGTGGTATCAACTGACGCTGGAACCCAACACGGTGTTCTGGAACAAGCCGCCTGATTTGCCCGAAGACGACACCTTGTGGGACATCCAGGAAGCGGGCCAGGCGTTGCTCGCCGAACACGGCTACGCCCAGTACGAAGTGTCGGCCTACGCCCAGCCGGGTCGCCCGGCGCGGCACAACCTGAACTACTGGAGCTTTGGCGACTTTATCGGTATTGGCGCTGGCGCTCATGGGAAATTGAGCCACCCTGATGGCCGAATTGTCCGCACCTGGAAGACCCGTCTTCCAAAGGACTACCTCAATCCAGCCAAAAACTTTCAAGCCGGTGAGAAAACCCTGACAGCGGAAGAGCTACCTTTTGAGTTTCTAATGAACGCCTTGCGTCTTACCGACGGCGTCGACTCATCGCTCTACCCGCAGCGCACCGGTTTGCCTATTGAGAGTTTGAATGAGGGACGGCAGGCGGCAGAACAAAGCGGCTTATTGCAGGTCGAACCGACACGCTTGGCGGCGACCGCCCGAGGGCAGTTGTTTCTCAACGACTTGTTACAGCACTTTCTGATCTAAGGAACGCGAATGGACTTGGTACTTGACCTGCTTGCCACCGTGTCACGCTGGAGCCGCAGCCATCTCTCCGAGATATCCCTGGCCCTGATTGGCTGCCTGCTGGTGCTGTTTGGTGCGGACTTTAAAGGGTGGGTTGAACAGCGTCTGGGCAGCATCGCCGGTGCCTTGCGCGTTCCCTTGATGGCCCTGCTGTGCCTGATCGGCAGCGGCGCCGCCCTGATCTACGCCACGCCATGGGTTGAGCGCGGCCTGAGCCAATTCAACAACTACAGCCTTGCGCCGGTGTTGTTGGTGGTACTGGTGTTGATCGGCGTAGTCGCAGATCGCCGCGGATAACCCCGCCCCCCCTGTAGGAGCGAGCTTGCCTCGCGATCTTTTGATCTTTTAAAAGATCGCGAGACAAGCTCGCTCCTACAGAGGATTGCGTTTTTTACGCCAACTTCTCGAACTTCAAATCCCATACGCCATGACCAAAGTTAAAGAGCACTACTGAAACAGACAAACTTCCGTAATTTACGCAGTCACGGGCTTTAGTTATGTCACTAACGGTATTTGAAATAGTCCTCGTAGCCGCCGTTCTACACGCGTCATGGAACGCCATTGTTAAAGCTGGCAAAAACACGGTATTAACCATGGTGCTGGTGACCGCTTCAGCGGCGCTATGGGCTGTTGTTTTATTGCCTGTTCTTCCTTCCCCAAGCCCAGAAAGCTGGCCCTATATTGCGCTGTCTGCAGCACTGCAAATCGTCTATTTTGCACTGGTCGCAAGGATCTATCGCATTGCAGACATGAGCCAAACTTATCCAATAATGCGCGGTGCGGCACCGCTTATTGTTGCTCTCGCCGGTACCCTTTTCCTCGACGAAACCTTGTCCAGCCCTGCTTGGCTGGGTGTCTGTATTATCTGTTCGGGTATTTTAATAATGCTCTGGAGCGGGGGGCAAAAGAGTCGGGAAGGTTTAATACTCGCGCTATTAAACGCCTTGGTTATTAGCGGCTACACATTAGTCGATGGTATTGGCGTACGGTTATCCGCAGCACCAGCGTCTTACACGCTCTGGATATTTTTGATTACTGGCGCATCTATTGGCTGCTGGGCAACACTCACTCAATGGTCGCAGACGCGTCACTATCTGTGGCTCAATTGGCACTTGGGTGCTGTCGGAGGTCTTGGCACTCTGGTTTCTTATGGGCTGGCCTTATATGCAATGACCCAGGCCCCCGTAGCCGTCGTGGCCGCGCTGCGTGAAACATCAATTTTGTTCTCAGCCGTCATCTCATGGCTGATTCTGAAAGAACACATCACGGTCGTGCGTTGTGTGTCCGTATGCGTGATTGCAATCGGGGCAATCACGTTACGTCTGGCTTAGAAACCGGCCTCCAAGCAGGGGGAGACCGGCACTCTAATAAGTACTTACGCCAACTTCTCGAACTTCAAATCCCACACGCCATGGCCAAGACGTTCGCCACGGCGTTCGAATTTGGTCACCGGGCGCTCGGCCGGGCGTGGGACGCACTGGCCGTCTTCGGCCAGGTTGCGGTAACCCGGCGCGACGTTCATGACTTCCAGCATGTACTCGGCATACGGTTCCCAGTCGGTCGCCATGTGCAGCACGCCACCCACTTTCAGCTTGGAACGCACCAGTTCGGCAAACGATGCCTGGACGATGCGGCGCTTGTGGTGACGGCTCTTGTGCCATGGGTCCGGGAAGAACAGCAGCAGGCGGTCGAGGCTGTTGTCAGCCACGCAGCGGGTCAGGACTTCGATCGCGTCGCAGTCGTATACCCGCAGGTTGGTCAGGCCTTGGGTCAGCACGCCGTTGAGCAGCGCGCCCACACCCGGACGGTGAACCTCGACGCCGATGAAGTCTTGCTCAGGCGAAGCCGCCGCCATTTCCAGCAGGGAGTGACCCATGCCGAAGCCGATTTCCAGGGTGCGCGGGGCCGAGCGACCAAACACCTGGTCGTAATCGACCGGCGCATCGGCCAGCGGCAGTACGTACAGCGGCGCGCCTTGATCCAGGCCGCGTTGCTGGCCTTCGGTCATGCGCCCGGCACGCATCACAAAGCTCTTGATGCGGCGGTGCTGGCGGTCGTCGCCTTCTTCCAGGGTTGGGGTGTCGAGTGATTCAGTCATCAGTGGCTCTTACTTGATCAGACCATCCAGCGGCGAGGAGGCGCTGGCATAGAGTTTTTTCGGCATGCGCCCGGCCAGATACGCCAGACGGCCCGCCACAATGGCGTGCTTCATGGCTTCGGCCATGATGATTGGATGCTGGGCGTTGGCGATGGCTGAGTTCATCAGCACGGCTTCGCAGCCCATTTCCATGGCGATGGTGGCGTCGGAGGCAGTGCCTACGCCCGCGTCCACCAGCACCGGGATTTTCGCTTCTTCCAGAATGATCCGCAGGTTGTACGGGTTGCAGATGCCCAACCCCGTGCCGATCAGGCCCGCCAGCGGCATGACCGCGATGCAGCCCATGGCTTCGAGCTCGCGGGCGATGATCGGGTCATCGCTGGTGTACACCATCACGTCAAAACCGTCCTTGACCAGCACTTCGGCGGCCTTGAGGGTTTCGATCACGTTCGGGAACAGGGTTTTCTGGTCTGCCAGCACTTCGAGTTTGACCAGGTTGTGGCCGTCGAGCAGCTCACGGGCCAGTCGGCAGGTACGCACGGCTTCAACCGCGTCGTAGCAACCGGCGGTGTTCGGCAGGATGGTGTAGCGATCTGGCGGCAACACGTCGAGCAGGTTCGGCTCGCCGGGGTTTTGCCCGATGTTGGTGCGACGCACAGCGACGGTGACGATTTCTGCGCCCGAGGCTTCGATGGCCAGACGGGTTTCTTCCAGGTCACGGTATTTGCCGGTGCCTACCAGCAAACGCGACTGGTACGTACGGCCGGCCAACACGAAAGGCTTGTCGCTGCGAACATTGCTCATCGGGAATCCTCTTCTAATTGTGTGCACTGTGGACAGGTGTGAAGCGGGGCAAGCTGACTAGCCGCCACCGATGGCATGAACCACTTCGACCTGATCGCCTTCTTTGAGCACCGTTTCGCCGTGCTGGCTGCGCGGCACGATGTCCAGGTTAAGCTCGACGGCGACACGACGGCCTGTCAGTTCCTGGAGGGCCAACAAGCCCGCGACGGTCTCGCCGTCCGGCAGTTCAAAGGATTCACCGTTCAACTGAATGTGCATGCGCGACGCTGCCATCATTTTTAGGGGTCAGCATTCTAGCCCGATCAGTCAGGGCGACCCAAGCCATTCGTCCTACAGACTTAACTAACGCGCCAAGCGGCCAGCCCCAGGCATAACCAGCCCGCCAAAAAGCCGAGGCCGCCGATGGGGGTGATCATTCCCAGCTTGCTGATGCCGGTCATTGTCAGCACGTACAAACTGCCGGAGAACAGCACAATGCCCAGCGCAAAACAGATACCGGCCCAGGTCACCAGTCGGCTTTGCAGGTGCGTTGCCAGCAGCGCAACGCCGATCAAGGCCAGGGCGTGGACCAGTTGATAGGTCACACCGGTATGAAAAATAGCCAGGTATTGCTCACTCAAGCGGCCTTTCAGGCCATGGGCCGCGAATGCGCCGAGGGCAACGCCGGTAAAGCCAAAAAAGGCGGCCAACATCAGGAAAACACGCAACATGGTTCACTCCCTTCAGGGTCATCGAATAGCGCAGGGTCTGTATAATGGCCCGCTCAACGGGTTCGGCCAAGCCATCTATGCTGCGTAATCTTCTACATCGCGTCCTTAAAGCCCTGCTGTGGTTTGCAGCGGGCAGTGCGTTGCTGGTGCTGATTTTCCGCTGGGTACCGCCGCCGGGCACCGCGCTGATGGCCGAACGCAAGGTTGAGTCGTGGTTCGACGGTCAGCCCATTGACCTGCAACGCAGCTGGCGGCCCTGGGATGACATCTCCAACGAGCTGAAAGTCGCAGTGATTGCGGGCGAAGATCAGAAATTCGCCGAGCACTGGGGCTTTGACTTCAGCGCCATCAGGGCGGCGTTCGTGCATAACGAAAAGGGCGGTACGGTGCGCGGCGCCAGCACGCTGAGCCAGCAGGTGTCGAAAAACCTGTTTTTGTGGTCGGGCCGCAGTTGGCTGCGCAAAGGGCTCGAAGCCTGGTTTACCGGGCTGATTGAGCTGTTGTGGCCCAAGCAGCGGATCCTTGAGGTGTACCTCAACAGCGCTGAATGGGATGAAGGCGTGTTTGGCGCACAGGCCGCGGCGCAGCATCACTTTGGTGTCGACGCCAAAAACCTCTCGCGCCAGCAGGCCAGCCAGTTGGCCGCCGTATTGCCCAACCCGCGCAACTGGAGCGCCAGCCACCCGACGCCCTACGTGGCCAGCCGCGCTGCCTGGATTCGCCAGCAAATGCGCCAATTGGGCGGCGACAATTACCTCACCACCCTGAACACCTCCCGCAGCGATAAGCCTTGGGCGGAGTAAACCAACTGGAACTGCCGCACCGTCTTCGACGCCGCGCTGTCGCGCAGCAAACAGGCTACCGACTATCTCTAGCATCCCCCAATCGGTTCCCTCTCCTTCGGGAGAGGCGTTGTGAGAGGCGTCTTAGATCAAGATCAAAAGATCGCGAGGCAAGCTCGCTCCTACAGGGTATTTGCCCACTAACAAAAACGCCCCGATCAGATCGGGGCGTTTTTTTGACAGTCGCGTTAAGCGGCGATCGAGAGTTTGAGCTTGTTCATCGCGCTTTTTTCCAGCTGACGAATACGCTCTGCAGACACGTTGTACTTTTGTGCCAGGTCGTGCAGCGTGGCTTTCTCTTCAGCCAACCAGCGCTGATACAGAATGTCACGGCTACGGTCGTCCAACACTTCCAGCGCTTCGTGCAGGTTGGTGTTGGAGTTGTCGGTCCAGTCAGCATCTTCCAGTTGACGCGCCGGGTCGTACCGGTGGTCTTCCAGGTAGTTGGCTGGCGACTGGAATGCACTGTCGTCGTCAGCTTCTGCTGCCGGATCAAAAGCCATGTCCTGACCGGTCAGGCGGCTTTCCATTTCGCGCACTTCGCGAGGCTCTACGCCCAGGCTTTCAGCCACGCGATGGACTTCTTCGTTGTTCAGCCAGGCCAGACGTTTTTTCTGGCTGCGCAGGTTGAAGAACAGTTTGCGCTGAGCCTTGGTGGTCGCGACTTTCACGATCCGCCAGTTACGCAGAATAAACTCGTGGATCTCTGCCTTGATCCAGTGCACGGCGAACGACACCAGACGCACACCCATTTCGGGGTTGAAGCGTTTGACCGCCTTCATCAGGCCGACGTTACCTTCCTGGATCAGGTCTGCCTGAGCCAGGCCATAACCCGAATAACTACGGGCAATGTGTACAACAAAACGCAGGTGGGCGAGCACCATCTGCCGAGCCGCCCCCAAATCCTGCTCATAGTAGAGACTCTCGGCCAGTTCACGCTCCTGCTCAGGTGTCAGCAGTGGAATGCTGTTCACCGTGTTGACATAGGCCTCCAGGTTCGCACCAGGGACCAACGCATACGCAGGTTGCAAAGAAGTGGTCATACGAATAAACCTCCGTCTCACATAACTCGTGCAGTTCAGCACTGCGAAAGTTGACCGGAAACTGTGAAAAAAGTTCCGAAAAAAGCTGAAAAGGTCAACATGTAAAAAGCATTTACTTAGGCGAAAGCTCACGTAAGTGACGTGCGACTGCAATCCATGCACCGATATACCCTAACAGCACCGCGCCAAGCAATAGCGACAGACCATCGGCTACCGGCACTCCGGCCAGCGCAAAATCGCTGCCATACAATCCCGCCAGCCCGACAACCGCGTCGTTGAGCCAGTTCAAACCGAATGCCAACACCCCCCAGGAAAGAATCCCGGCGCCAAACCCGTAAAGCGCGCCCATGTACAGAAACGGCCTACGCACGTAGCTGTCTGTACCACCGACCAGCTTGATCACTTCAATTTCGATCCGACGGTTCTCGATGTGCAGACGAATGGTGTTACCGATCACCAGCAGCAACGCCGAGACCAGCAAAACGGTCAAACCAAACACAAAACGGTCACCCAGCTTGAGGATCGCCGCCAAGCGTTCGACCCAGACTAGATCAAGTTGCGCCTGTTGCACTTTCGGCAACTCGGAAAGTCGTTCGCGCAAGGCCTCAAGGGTGGCTTTATCGACCTCATTGGGGGTCACCAGCACCACGCCCGGCAACGGGTTGTCCGGCAGCTCTTTGAGCGCTTCGCCCAAGCCAGACTGCTGCTGGAACTCATCCAGGGCCTTTTCGCGGCTGATGAATTCAGCGTCCGCGACCCCCGGCATACCTTTTATCTGATTGCTTAATTGTTCGCCCTGCGAGTTGCTGGCGTCCATTTGCAGGTACAGCGAAATTTGCGCAGCGCGCTGCCATGAACCGCCCAGGCGCTCGACGTTGCTCAGCAACAGCGACAAGCCCATCGGCAAGCTCAGGGCGACGGCCATCACCAAGCAGGTAAAAAAGCTGCCAATCGGCTGCTTGCCCAAGCGGCGCAAGCTGTCGAGCAGACTGGCGCGGTGCGACTCTACCCAGGCGTGGAACAACATCCCAAAACTGGGGCCATCGTCTTCGTCGTGTTTTTTCTTTTTCGGCGGCTGTGGATCGGCCGCCTTGGGTGCCACGCGCTCGGACACCTTGGGGCTGCGAGTGGCACTCATTGTCCGGCCTCCCCGTCGCCAATCAATCGGCCACGCTGCAAGGTCAGCATGCGGTGGCGCATACGCGCGATCAGTGCCAGGTCGTGGCTGGCAATCAGTACGCTGGTACCCAAACGGTTGATGTCTTCAAATACGCCCATAATTTCCGCCGCCAAACGCGGGTCGAGGTTGCCGGTAGGTTCATCTGCCAGCAGCAAGGCTGGACGATGGACGATGGCTCGGGCAATGCCGACGCGTTGTTGTTGGCCGGTGGACAAGTCGCCGGGGTACAGCTCGGCTTTGTCCGACAGCGACACGCGGTCCAGCGCGGAGTCGACGCGCTTGGCGATTTCCGGCTTGGACAAGCCCAGAATCTGCAACGGCAGCGCGACGTTGTTGAACACCGTGCGATCAAACAGCAGTTGGTGGTTCTGGAAGACCACGCCGATCTGGCGACGCAAAAAGGGAATCTGCGTGTTGCTGATCTGGCTCAGGTCCTGGCCCGCCAGCAGCAATTTGCCGCTGGTAGGGCGCTCCATCGCCAGCAACAGCCGCAACAGCGTGCTTTTGCCCGCGCCGGAGTGGCCGGTGACAAACAAAAACTCGCCGCGCCGGACCCGGAAGCTCAGCTCGTGCAGGCCCACGTGTCCATTTGGATAGCGTTTACCGACCTGCTCGAAACGAATCATGGACGCTCCCGCTCCGCAAACAGAGCCTGAACAAAAGGTTCGGACTCAAAGGTACGCAAATCATCGATGCCTTCACCGACGCCGATAAAGCGGATCGGAATGTTGAACTGTTTGGCCAGGGCGAAGATCACCCCGCCTTTGGCCGTGCCGTCGAGCTTGGTCAGCGCCAGGCCGGTCAAGGCCACGGTCTGGTTGAACTGCTTGGCCTGGTTGATAGCGTTCTGCCCGGTACCGGCGTCGAGTACCAGCAGCACTTCGTGCGGGGCTTCTTCGTCGAGCTTGCCGATCACCCGGCGGACTTTTTTCAGCTCTTCCATCAGGTTGTCTTTGGTGTGCAGACGACCGGCGGTGTCGGCGATCAACACATCGATGCCCCGCGCCTTGGCAGCTTGCACCGCGTCAAAAATCACCGAGGCCGAGTCGGCGCCCGTGTGCTGGGCGATCACCGGGATCTGGTTACGCTCGCCCCAGACCTGCAACTGCTCGACCGCTGCCGCACGGAAGGTATCACCGGCCGCCAGCATGACTTTTTTGCCCTCCAGTTGCAGTTTTTTCGCCAGTTTGCCGATGGTGGTGGTTTTACCCGCACCGTTGACGCCGACCACCAAAATTACAAACGGCTTGTTGCGGGCTTCGATTTTCAGCGGCTGCTCAACCGGTTTGAGCATGGCGGCCAGCTCGTCCTGCAACGACTTGTACAGCGCGTCGGCGTCGGTCAGTTGCTTGCGCGCGACCTTCTGCGTCAGGTTTTTGATGATCACCGAGGTCGCTTCAACGCCCACGTCGGCCGTCAGCAAGCGGGTTTCGATTTCGTCCAGCAGGTCGTCATCAATAACTTTTTTGCCTAGGAACAGGCTGGCCATGCCTTCGCCAATGCTGGCGCTGGTTTTGGACAAACCTTGTTTGAGGCGGGCAAAGAAACCGACTTTGGCTTCTGCCACAGGAGCAGGCGTCGGCGCAGGCGGTTCGATCACGGGCGCAGGTGCAGGTGCAGCCACCACGGCAACCGGAGCGGCAACAGGCGCGGGAGCTGGAGCTGGAGCAACCGGCTCAGGCTCAGGCTCAGGCAGGGTTTCAACCACCTCAAGCACCGGCTCAACGACTTCAACCACCGCAACCACAAGCTCTGGCTCTGGCTCTGGCTCTGGCTCTGGCTCTGGAATCGGCGGCACGATGTGCGGCGCTTCCACGTCTTCGACCAGGGCAACCGGCTCCTCGGGCACCGGCAACGGCGGCCATGGCTCAGGTTTGGCCGCTTCAACCACAGGGGCAGCGACCACTTCTGGCACGGGCTCGACCACCACCGGCGTGGCTTCGATCAACGGCTCGGGGGTGACTTCAGGCGCAGGCGCTGGCTGTTCAACGACGGTTTCCTGCGGTTTTCTGCGCAGCCATCCGAACAGGCCTTTCTTCTCGCCAGCCGCAGCTGGGTTCTTCTTGTCGTCGTTGGAACCAAACATGGAGGACGGCTATCTCATCGTAGCGAAGCGCCACTGTGGCGCCCCGGCAAATAATATTCGGTGTGAAAAAGACTGTTATTTTGTCAGCTCGTTCGCACACAGCTTATTCAAGGTGTAAAGAAACACCTCTATAACTTCGTCTTATCTCGGACATGGAACGGGAAATACGGCAAAAAAAGGAAATTTACCGGGATACATCCACACTTCCAAGTCGGCTCCTATACTGCCCGATCACAGGTTGTCTGATCATGGTGGGCTTGATAGGCGTGGCCGCCAGTAAAACGGATCAGTATCCTAGCACCTCCTCCCCCGCAGACGCTAAGGCCAAGCGGGCAGCCCAACAGGTTTAAAAACGAATGAATCATCTCGCCCGCTGCGCTGCTGGCCTGTTGCTCAGCACCGTTTTGCTCCCGCTATCGGCCTTTGCTGCCGATGCGCAACCCACCCATGAGTTCCGTCTGGACAATGGCCTGAAGGTCATCGTGCGCGAAGATCACCGCGCACCCGTGGTGGTATCGCAGGTCTGGTACAAAGTCGGTTCCAGTTACGAGACGCCCGGCAAAACCGGCCTGTCCCACGCCCTTGAGCACATGATGTTCAAAGGCAGCAATAAAGTTGGCCCCGGTGAAGCCTCGTTGATCCTGCGCGACCTCGGCGCCCAGGAAAACGCCTTCACCAGCGATGACTACACCGCGTATTACCAGGTGTTGGCCCGCGACCGCCTGGGCGTTGCCTTTGAGCTCGAAGCCGACCGCATGGCCAGCCTTCGTTTGCCGCCTGAAGAGTTCAAGCGCGAAATCGAGGTGATCAAAGAAGAACGTCGCCTGCGCACCGACGACCAGCCGATGAGCAAGGCGTACGAAATTTTCAGCGCCATGGCTTATCCGTCCAGCGGCTACCACACGCCTACCATCGGCTGGATGGTTGACCTGGAGCGCATGAACGTTGCAGAACTGCGCGCCTGGTACGAAGAGTGGTACGCCCCCAACAACGCCACCCTGGTGGTGGTCGGCGACGTGACCCCGGATGAAGTCAAAGCCCTGGCCCAGCGCTACTTTGGCCCGGTGCCAAAGCGTGACATCCCGATTGCCAAAGTGCCGCTTGAACTGGCCACGCCCGGCGAGCGCCTGCTCAAGATCAACGTGCAGACTCAGTTGCCAAGCTTGATGATGGCTTTCAACGTGCCAAGTATCGCAACCGCCAAAGACCCGCTCAGCGCCAACGCGCTGCGCCTGATCGCGGCGCTGCTGGACGGCGGCTACAGCGCGCGCATGTCCTCGCAACTTGAGCGCAAAGAGGAGTTGGTGTCGGGCGCCTCGTCCAACTACAACGCCTTCACCCGTGGCGACAGCCTGTTCCTGATTACAGCCATGCCCAACAGCCAGAAAAAAGTCACCCTGGCCCAGACCGAAGCCGGTGTTTGGCGCCTGCTGGACGACCTGAAAAAGACCCCGCCGTCAGCCGAAGAACTGGAGCGTGTGCGCGCTCAAGTGATTGCCAACCTGGTGTACGAGCGCGACTCCATTACCTATCAGGCCACCTCGATTGGCCAACTGGAAACCGTTGGCCTGTCGTGGAAGCTGATGGACAGCGAGCTGGCTGACCTGCAAAAAGTCACCCCGGCCGATATTCAGCAGGCCGCACGCACCTACTTCACTCGCGACCGTCTGAGCGTTGCGCACGTACTGCCCGAGGAGAAAACCCATGAGTGAGCGTAAAGGTCCACGCTTCGCCCTGCTCGCCCTGACCACGGCGGTTCTGGTGGGTGCACTCGGCTACTCCTTCATCAGCCCGAGCGAATCGGTTGCCGGCCCAACCCTGGATTCAGCCAAAACCGAGCGCAAGCTTGAGTCTCTGGCAGAACTCGACGGCAAGGCGCCGACCAACCGCAAGCTGGACATCCAGACCTGGCAAACCGCCGAAGGCTCCAAAGTGCTGTTCGTCGAAGCCCGGGAACTGCCGATGTTCGACCTGAGCCTGACCTTCGCGGCGGGCAGCAGCCAGGATGGCAACACGCCAGGCATCGCCGTGCTGACCAACGCCATGCTTAACGAAGGTGTGGCCGGCAAAGACGTCAGCGCCATTGCTCAAGGCTTTGAAGGCCTCGGCGCAGCGTTTGGCAATGGCGCCTACCGCGACATGGCCATCACCTCGTTGCGCAGCTTGAGCGATAAAGACAAACGCACCCCGGCGCTCAATCTGTTTGCTGAAGTGGTGGGTAAACCCACGTTCCCGGCCGACTCGCTGGCGCGAATCAAAAACCAGCTGCTGGCCGGTTTTGAAGTCCAGAAGCAAAACCCCGGCAAACTGGCCAGCAATGAGCTGTTCAGCCGCCTGTACGGCAACCACCCGTACGCCCACCCGACAGATGGCTCTGCGCAAAGCATCTCGGCCATTACCCTCGATCAGATCAAGGCCTTCCACAACAAGACCTACACCGCAGGTAACGCGGTGATTGCGATTGTGGGCGACCTGTCCCGTGCCGAGGCCGAGGCCATGGCGTCGCAAGTGTCAGCAGCCCTGCCAAAAGGCCCGGCCGTGGCCAAGATCGCAGAGCCGGTTGAGCCCAAAGCAGGCGTCAACCACATCGAGTTCCCGTCCAAGCAGACTCACTTGCTGCTGGCCCAACTGGGCGTTGGCCGCGATGACCCTGACTACCCTGCGCTGCTGCTGGGCAACAAGGTTCTGGGTGGTGGTGGCTTCGGGACGCGCCTGATGACCGAAGTGCGTGAAAAACGCGGCCTGACCTACGGCGTGTACTCCAACTTCAGCCCGATGGAGGCCCGCGGCCCGTTCCAGATCAATCTGCAAACCCGTGCCGAATTGAGCGAGGGCACGCTCAAACTGGTTGAAGACATCTTGGCTGATTACCTGAAAAACGGCCCGACACAAAAAGAACTCGACGATGCCAAGCGTGAGTTTGCCGGCAGCTTCCCGCTGTCGACCGCCAGCAACGCCGCCATCGTCGGCCAACTGGGCGCGATAGGCTTCTATGACCTGCCGTTGGACTACTTGGAAAAACTCCGCGAGCAGTCCCAGAATCTGACCACCGAGCAAGTCAAGAACGCCATGAGCAAGCACTTGAGCGCCGACAAAATGGTCGTAGTGACCGCCGGCCCAACCGTGCCGCAAAAACCACTGCCACCTCCTACCGACAAACCTTCAGAGCAACCTCTTGGGGTTCCGGAGCATTAATGGCAAAGCCAAAAAACACATCGCACTCAGGTGCAGGTCAATTACGCATCATTGCCGGGGAATGGCGCAGTCGCAAACTCGACTTCCCCCATGTAGAAGGTCTGCGCCCAACGCCAGACCGTGTTCGTGAAACGCTGTTCAACTGGCTCGCGCCGTACATTCAGGGCGCCAGGGTACTGGACGTGTTCGCCGGCAGCGGCGCACTGTTTCTGGAGGCCCTGTCACGCGGTGCGGCCAAGGGCCTGGCTCTGGACAGCAACCGTGAGGCCATCTCCAACATCCGCGAAAACATGGGCATCTTGAGCTGCACCACCGGCCAGGTGCAGCAAACCGACGCCCTGCGTTACCTGGACGCGACCCCGAGTGACACCTTTGACGTGGTGTTCCTCGACCCGCCGTTCAACAAAGAACTGCTCAAGCCTGCCTGCGACCTGCTGGAGCAGCGCGGCTGGCTGACAGATGACGCCTGGATCTACACCGAAAGCGAGCTGCGCCCGTCCGAGTTGGGCTTGCCCGGCAACTGGCGCCTGCACCGCGAGCAAAAAGCCGGGGGCGTGAACTACGCCCTGTGGCAGCGCGATGCGGTTCAGGCACCCGCAGCGCAATAACAACCGCTGATCTGTGCAATCGTTGCCGCGCATTACGGCAACGATTGCACACACCCTTGCTCTATCTATGTACCGCACCCCGCGCCCTGCGCCATCGCATTCTGTCCGTTCTCACTGATCATTCGCCCCGTGTGCCTCCGCACATCGGCTGGCGTGTTCAAAAACAACGGAATGTGAAACATGACCATTACTGCTGAAAAACCCACTCACGCCTACACACTGGATAACGGCCTGCAGGTGATCCTGCGCCAGGACCACCGTACGCCAGGCATCTGCGCCTCGCTGTTCCACAAGGCGGGCACCGACCATGAACACGCAAACCAGCGCGGGCTGGCGTACCTGGCCGGTGGCGCGACCTTCAAGGACAAAGACCTTGAGCGAAAAATCGGCGCCACTGCCAATGGCTGGATCGATTACCACCTCAGTGCCTACAGCCTCGAAGCACCCAGTGCCGAGCTTGCCACCGTGCTGCAATTGCTTGCCGCCCGAATGGAGCCTCAAACACTCTCCCAAGAGCGCCTAGATAAAGGCATCAAGCACACCCAGAAGCTCGAAGAAGGCGAACCGTACTTCAGTTCCGATTACTGGATTACCCCGTCATTCGAGGAGCTGATTTTTCCCCAGGCACGCACCGTGTACAAATTCGGTAATGCCGACGACCTTGCACGCATCACGGTGGCCGACGTGCTGAGTTGGCATGAAGAAGGCTACGCGCCGAACAACTCGATTCTGGTCATTGCAGGCGATATAGCGCTCGATGACGTCCAGCCGCTGATCCAGCACCTGTTTGCCGATCTCACACCTTTCGAAGGTTTTGCCACGGCAGAGCAGCCCGCACATTCGTTTACAGGCGAGGAACGCAGGCTGGTTCAGCGTCTTGATACGCCACTGCCACGGCTGCAAATGGCCTTTAACACGCCAAGCCTCGCAACCCCGGGCGCCATCGGCGATATCCGCGCCCTGCAAGTCATCAGCGCCCTGCTGACCAAAGGCCCGCAGGCATGGCTGCCACTGCGTTTGTCTGAAGACAAGCACACGCTGGACAGCGTGATCAGCCGTCTTCCGGCCTATCGCCGCAACGATGACCTCTTCCTGCTGGCCGCCACCCTGAGCGCAGACACCTCGCTGTCGGTGCAACAGGTAGAGCTGCAAATCAAACAACTGCTGGAATCACTCAAAACCCATGCACTGGATGCCGAGACTTTGAAGTACGGCCAACAGCAGGCCCTTGAAAGCCTGGAAGAACAAGACACCCTCGAAATACAAGCCTCGATCCTGGGCAACCTGGCCGCCATCGACCTGCCATGGGCGCTGATCGACAGTGAGGCCGAGCAAATCCACAACGTCACAGCAGATGACATCCTGCGCGTGGCCAACACGTACTTCAGCCCCGAGCGCCTGAGCGTCGCACACAGCCTGCCGCGAGACGTCTGATACCCGATTAACCCAGGCGCGCTACCTATATACCGCCTTGCAGTACCCGCCTTGATCCAACCTGTTCTGACTTTATTCACAGAACACTCAAGGATCCTTGCGGATGAAATCCCCTCTTTTGTTTCGCTGGCTAATCACCTTGTGGTTGCCAGCGACCGCCTGCGCCCACGCGGCACCGGCTACCCATACGTTTACCCTCGACAACGGCCTTAAGGTCATTGTTCGCGAGGACCACCGCGCTCCCGTGGTGGCCTCGCAGCTTTGGTACAGAGTCGGCGCCAGTTATGAGCAGGAAGGACAAACCGGTTTGTCTCACGCTCTGGAACACATGGTCTTCAAAGGCAGCAGCAAACTGCCCCAGGGCGAAGCGTTAGCCGTGCTTGAATCGCTGGGCGTCAGCGCCAACGCCACCACGCGGTCCGATGCAACGTTCTACACACAGTTGCAGGCCACCAGCCGGCTTGCGGTGTCACTCGAAATTCTTGCAGACCAAATGGCCAGCGCACGCTGGACTGATGCCCAGTTACTTATCGAACGGCTGGTCATTCAGAGAGAACGCCGTTCGACAGTCGACAGCAACCTGTGGAACTTGCTCAATGAGCGGGTCAAAACCATTGGCCATGTGGCAAGTACCTACAAGAACCCTGTGCTGGGCTGGATGCATGACATCAACCGGCTGAACAACCCGCTGCTCATGCAGTGGTATCAAGACTGGTATGCACCCAACAATGCCGTGCTGGTCATCGTCGGCGATGTGACGCTGGAGCAGGCCAAAGCACTGGTGACGCAACAGTTCAGCGCAATCGCTGCGCGCCCCTTGCCCACGGTCAAGCGCCCCATTGAACTGACCCATCTGGGCCGACGCGGGCTGCACCTTCGCTTGCCCAGCCCCAATGCAAAGCTGGTAATGGCCTTCAATGTGCCCAGTTTGAACACCGCACAAGACCCGCAAACTGCCTTTGGCCTGCTGTTGCTCAACGAGCTGCTGGCCAGTAGCGACAGCTCACTCATCAAAGCCAGCCTGATGCATCAACAAGGCCTGTTGGCCGGGACGTACTCCCATTACGACCTGCTGAACCGGGGCGATGGCCTGCTCA
The DNA here is from genome assembly GCF_029959305.1 of Pseudomonas sp. PS01297. Classification (NCBI taxonomy): domain Bacteria; kingdom Pseudomonadati; phylum Pseudomonadota; class Gammaproteobacteria; order Pseudomonadales; family Pseudomonadaceae; genus Pseudomonas; species Pseudomonas sp. PS01297. The sequence goes on along the minus strand of NZ_JASCPQ010000056.1, from coordinate 13,517 downwards.
GGATCTGGGCCGAAATCAGTCCGTCACGCACCGAGTCACCGGAGGCCGTTGAAGCCTTGATCTGGGCGCAGCTCAAAGCGCTCAAAGCCGCCCCGCTCAGCGTGCAAACGCTGGAGCGCGCCAAACGCAGGATCATCACCAAACGCCTGTACGCCCACGATCAGATCGAGAAGCAAGCCAGCGACATAGGTGAGTTGGAAAGCATCGGGCTGCCTTGGTCGACCCTCGATGCACAAGAACAGGCCCTGCAAACACTGACGCCTGCCGACATCCAGCAACTGGCCACGACCTACCTCACCGAAAACCGCTTCAGTGCCGCTTACATGCCAAGGCCGGAGAAAAAAAATGACTAATGCCTTCACCTCGACACGCCACCCTTGGATGCCATTGGCGTTCATCACCATCCTGTTGCTGAGCCTTTGCCTGAGCGTTCCAGCACGGGCAACAGAAGGCCCGGCAACAGCCTTGCAGACCTTAAAAAACCTGGATGACAACCAAATTGCCGCTCGCCCGCTGAGCATTCGCGCCTTTGCGACCCATGAAGGCACCCGCGTGCTTTTTATTGAGACCCACGCACTGCCCATCGTTGATATCAGCGTGCGTTTTTCAGCGGGCAGCAGCCGCGACGACGCTTCGCCTGGGCTGGCAAACCTGACCCTGAAGCTCTTGAACCAGGGCGTTGAAGGTATGGACGCCAAGGCCATCGCCGAAACATTTGATCAACTGGGCGCACAACTGACGGCTTCGGTAGACAAGGACGAAGCACGGTTAACCTTGCGCACACTGAGTGACGGCGAGACGCGCAAGGCGGCGATTGACCTGTTCACGCAGCTGATCACACAGCCCGCTTTTGCCCCGGACGCCGTCGAGCGGGCGAAAGCGTCGGCGCTCAATGCCATCGGGCTGGTGCAACAAAACCCGACAGCGCGACTGCAACAGACGCTGCATGCACAGGTGTATGGCAATCACCCTTACGCAAGACCCGTCGAAGGCAACGCCCAGAGTCTGGCCTTGATAGACGCCGGGAAAGTCCGGGGCTTTCATCAAAAAGCCTACACCGCGGCCAACGCGCTGCTGGTCATCGTGGGGGACATTTCAAATGATGAAGCCACAGACCTGAGCATCGCGATCAGCCAGGCCCTGCCCCAAGGCCCCGCACTGGCGCCTGTTGAACTGGCCATGGACCTGACATCACCGCCCGGCCATACACACCTCGAAGCCCCCTACAGCCAGACCTTGATCATGCTGGCGCAGCCGAGCGTACCGGCGAATCACCCGGATTACGTGGCGTTACAAGTGGCCAGCCTGATATTCGGCGGTTCCAACAGCAGTCGTCTGATCAATGAGCTGCGCCACACGCGCGGGCTGAGCTACGCCGCCTCGGCTTTTATACCGCTCTGGCAAGCGGGCGGGCCCTGGACCATTAGCCTGCAAACCGCCCCCGATCAGCAGGATGCCACCCTCGCGCTGGTCAAAACGCTGTTTGCCGAGTGGCTGCGCGACGGTCCCACCGAAGAGGAACTGGTCGCCGTCAAACGACGGTTGGCAGGCAACTTGCCGCTGACCAGCGCCAGCAATGCACAAATGGTTCAACAGTTGCTGCTTATGGGGGCCCACGACCTGCCCCGCAATTTCGACGCGCTGGTCATGCACGCCCAAAAGCTGTCGCGACAAGACATCAAAGACGCCATGAATCGTTATACCAGGGCCGATAAATGGAAGGTCGCAAGCCTCGGCCCAACGGTCGAACAACGCCCCTTGTCAGCCGTTCAGCCCTGAGCGTATTGCGTACTTATGTAACGCACCTGCCGCCCGGGTTTATCGCAACCTGTCCTGACGAACCCTCGTCAGGACACCCACCATGAAAAGACTCATCGCCGGGCTGCTGCTCGGCGTCATGCTCCATCCCCTGCTGGCATCGGCCAGCAGCCCACCGCCCATTCATGAGTTCACACTCGATAACGGGCTCAAAATCATTATTTACGAAGACCACAACGCCAGCCTGGTGCTGACCCACTTGTGGTATCGCATCGGGTCAAATCAGGAAGAGCCGGGCCAAACCGGCGTGTCCCATGCGCTGGAGCACATGCTGTTCAATGGCAGCAGCAAGCTCTGCACAGGCGAGTCAGGCCATATTTTGCAGAACCTGGGCGGCAGCCAAAATGCCTTGACCCTGAATGACGCCACGCTGTTTTTCCACACCGTGCCCCCGCATGCGCTGGGTGTCAGCTTTGAAATGCTGGCGGACCAAATGAGCACCGCTCACCTGTCTGCGACGGTTTGGAGCGGCGAACGTGAAATCATCAAAAACGAGCGCACCGAAGCCTCTGATCACCACCCCATCAAGCGCGCCATCGAGGTCCCCCGGCGCCTGGCCCTGCCGGCCAGCGCAGCAGGCAACCCGATCATTGGCTGGCGACATGATCTGGACCGCCTGCAAACCGAAGAGGTAAAGCGCTGGTATCAACGCTGGTATGCCCCCAACAACGCGGTGCTGGTGGTCGTCGGTGACATCACCCCCCAGCAGGTCAAACAACTGGCCGAACAGTATTTCGGCCCTATTGCCCGCCGGGCGCTGCCCTACAGCTCAACCCCCATCGACCTGGCGATGCCCGGCGAGCGCAGCATCACGCACTACATCCCCCAGCAAATACCCGTGCTGTACATGGCCTTCAATGTGCCAAGCCTCGCCACTCAAACAGACCCGCGAACAGCACCGGCACTGGAGCTGATTTCCGAAATGCTGGGTGGCGCAAACAGCTCGCTGTTCGAGCCGTTATTGGTGCGCAAGGAAGGCTTGGCAGACACCACCACCGTTCATTACCAGGCGGTCAGCCTCGGCGATGAGCTGTTCAACATCAGCGCGCTGCCCGACCTCGAAACAGCCGTTTCGCTTGAAACGCTCAAGACGCTCCAGACGCGGATTCTGGCCATTATCGACTCATTGAAAACCGCCCCGCCAAGCCTTGAAGACCTCGAACGCGCGCGGACTCAGATCACGGCACGGCGCGTGTTCGAGCAGGATGAGCCGGAAAACCGCGCCCTGCAGATTGGCATGCTGGAAATGGCCAGGCTGTCCTGGCGCACCGAACAGACACGGCTCGATGCCTTGAACGCCATCACCCCGCAAGACATTCAACGCACAGCGCAGACCTTTCTGGTCGCAGACCGGTTAATCACCAGCTACGCGCTGCCTGAGGAGTCACCTCATGAGTAATGCCACCCTCATCGCACGCTGCACCCTTGTCTGCCTGTTTGCGCTGTCGAGCCTTTTTTTGGCGGCAGGCTGTTACGTACAGGCAGCAGATATTCCCGGCCCCACCTTAGCCTTGCAATCGCTGCGCGAACTCAAAGAGCCCACAGGCACACCCCACGCGCCCCGGATCCAGTCGTGGACACTCAAGCAGGGCAGCCGCGTGCTGTTTGTGGAAAACCACAACTTGCCCATGGTCGACCTGAAAATCAGCTTTGCCGCAGGCAGCTACTACGATGGCCAAACACCGGGGCTGGCGGCCATGACTCAGGCCCTGTTCAGTGTCGATTCGGCACGCAAACACGCCGACGAGATCGCCCGGGGGTTTAACCGTTACGGCGCGCAAATAACCCACGGTATCAATGCCGAGCAAAGCTACCTGACCCTCAGAAGCCTGAGCGCACCCGAGGTGCTTGCCCCGGTGCTGAGCCTGTTTACCGAAACCCTGACACAGCGCTCTTTCAGCGAGGAGAACCTGTCGCGAATAAGGCGATCCTTGCAGGCAGACCTCACGCTTGAGCAAGTTTTTGCCCAGGCGCGAGCGCTGTCCAGCATTCGCGCAGAACTGTACCCCGGTCAGCCGTTATCGCGCTCAGTCAACGGCACCAACGACAGTCTTCAACGCATACAAGCCGCGCAGGTTCGCAGTTTTTTTCAGCGGGCCTATACCGCAGCTAACGCGCAAATGGTGATCGTCGGCGACCTCACGCCCGAGCAGGCCAAATTACTCAGCCAAACCTTGGCCGATGCGATGCCGCAAGGGCCGGCGCTGCCCGCGCCGCAAAGGTTTGTCACTCAGGTCAACACTGGCAGAACCCTGCACATTGAAGACAGCACGAGCCAGACCTTGCTGGTCATGGCACACAATGTTGTGCCCAATCAGCACCCAGATTCACTGGCCCTGCAGGTAGCCAATGTGATGTTCAATGGCGTTTTAAATAATCAACTACGCGAGAAACACAGCGTCACCTACGGAGTGCAGTCCGATATCGAACATGCCCAAGGCGCCACGGCCTGGATCACCCAGTTCAATACGCCGCCCCACTACAGTGAGCAGGCCTTGGCCCATGCCAAAACGCTGTTTGAGCAGTTCCTCAAGGATGGGCCCACACAAGAGCAGCTGGACAGCATCAAGAAATACCTGCGTCAGGCGCTGCCACAACTGCTCGCGACCAACAGGAACCTGCTCAAGGAACTGGAGGACATCAACCGTTTCGACCACACCCTGGACTTCACTCACAAAATAACCGAGATCCAGAAAATGACCGCCGGACAGATAAAAGCCGCCATGAACCGGCACATGAACGCCGATGCCTGGGTCACCCTCACTCTCGGCCCCAGCGTTGCCCAGCAAGCCCTGCCCGTGGTCAGCATGAGTGAGAACAACGGACAGCCGCTGTGCAATTCGACCAATTGGATGAGCACCGCACAACACACACTGCTTGGGCCGCAGGCCGCGTTGTGGCAACTTAAGCACTTTCTGATACCTGTCACCGACTGAGAACTTAAGTGCGCGCCCTCGCTTCCCCTGCGTTACCCGTGGAACTGTTCACACCAGCTTCTGGCCTCGGCAACCCTCATTTGCAAACGCTGTGGGGGCCGCTGTGGCGCACCAAACCTGTTGTTGAACATCAACGCGAGCGCCTGTGGCTCGAAGATGGCGACTTTCTCGACCTCGACTGGCACGGCACGCCGTCAGCCCATGAACCGCTGGTGCTGGTGCTGCATGGCCTGACCGGATCCTCGGCTTCGCACTACATTGCAGGCCAGCAGAGCGCCCTGGCAAAACAGGGCTGGGCCAGCGTAGCCCTGAACTGGCGCGGGTGTTCGGGGGAGCCCAACCTGCTGGCACGCAGCTACCACTCCGGCGCCAGTGAAGACCTGGCCGCAACGGTTGCGCATTTGCGGGCGCGCTACCCGCTGGCGCCGATCTATGCCGTGGGTTACTCACTGGGCGGCAATGTGCTGCTTAAATACCTGGGCGAATCGGGCAGCGCCAGCGGCCTGCAAGGTGGCGTCGCGGTTTCGGTGCCGTTTCGCCTCGACCAGTGCGCCGACCGCATCGGCATGGGCTTCTCCAAGGTGTACCAAGCGCACTTCATGCGTGAAATGGTGGCCTACGTCAAAATCAAACAGCGCCAGTTTCAACAGGACGCCAAGCACGAAGCGCTGGCCGCACTGGCCAAGCTGGGTACCCTCAAATCGCTGAGCAAACTGCGCACCTTTTGGGAGTTCGACGACCGGGTCACCGCGCCGCTCAACGGTTATCAGAGCGTCGACGACTATTACCGCCGCGCCTCCAGCCGCTACTTCCTGGGCGCGATTGAAACGCCCACGCTGATTATCCAGTCCGAGGATGATCCGTTTGTGTTCAAACACAGCATCCCCGAAGCCAGCGAACTGTCCGCCTGCACCGAACTTGAGCTGCACACCAAGGGCGGCCATGTGGGTTTCGTTGAGGGGTCGCCGAGAACGCCCAGGTACTACCTGGAACGACGCATTCCACAGTGGTTGGCCAGCCTCAAGCCTGAGTCTGCGTAATGAATGTGGAGCAAGGTGAGTCCATCCACTTTTGGCAAACGGCGCCGTTGAACGGCGTCGAATTGCTCACCGCGCGCTACATCGAACACCGCTTTGTGCCCCATGTGCATGATGGTTTTGTGATTGGCATGATCATGGACGGCGCCCAGCGTTATCGCTATCGCGGTGCAGAGCACCTGGCTAGCACCGGCACACTGGTGTTGATCAACCCGGACGAAGTGCATAACGGCCACAAAGGCCATGATGCCGGTTGGCGCTACCGTGCGTTCTACCCGGACAACGAACAGATCCAAAGCCTGCTGGAAGAATTGAACCTGCCCGGCACCCACCTGCCCACCTTCAACGACACCCTGCTGCACGACCCGGAGCTGTTCCATGGGTTGCAGCAACTGCATCATTTGCTGGAAGGCCCGGAGTCGGCGCTGCATCAGCAAACGCTCTGGCGGCAAATGATGCTTGCCCTGCTCAACCGCCATGCCCGCCTGCCGATGCCCGGCAAGCCGGGCGTGGAACACCGGGCGGTGCGCCAGGCCAAAGAGCTGCTGCAATCGCGGCTGGCCGAACCGCCCTCGCTGGAAGAACTGGCGGCGGCGGTTAACTTGTCGCCGTTCCACTTTGCCCGCGTGTTCCAGCGCGCCACCGGCATGCCGCCCCACACCTGGCTGATGCAACAACGCATCGCCCATGCCCGCGGCTTGTTGCAACAAGGCTGCTTACCGCTGCAAGTCGCTACACAACTGGGTTTTGCCGACCAAAGCCATTTGAGCCGCCAGTTCAAAAAAGTCTATGGCGTCGGCCCGGCGGCCTACCGTGCGGCCAGTGCCCAGCACGCACAAAGCCTGTAGACGGTGGTGTTGCGGCCCGCATCGCTACATCAAAACCGTGTAGGACCGAGCTTGCCCGCGAGCTTTTAAAGATCAAAAGATCGCGAGCAAGCTCGCTCCTACGGAGTGTTGGCTGCACGTTTGGCGGCGGTCTGCGGCCCGCATCGCTCCTACGGAGTGTTGCCTGCACCTTTAGCGGCGGTCTGCGGCCCGCATCGCTGCATCAAAACCGTGTAGGAGCGAGCTTGCTCGCGAGCTTTTAAAGATCAAAAGATCGCGAGGCAAGCTCGCTCCTACGGAGTGTTGCCTGCACCTTTAGCGGCGGTCTGCGGCCCGCATCGCTGCATCAAAACCGTGTAGGAGCGAGCTTGCTCGCGAGCTTTTAAAGATCAAAAGATCGCGAGGCAAGCTCGCTCCTACGGAGTGTTGCCTGCACGTTTAGCGGCGGTCTGCGGCCCGCATCGCTACAACAAAACCGTGTAGGAGCGAGCTTGTCTCGCGAGCTTTTAAAGATCAAAAGATCGCGAGGCAAGCTCGCTCCTACGAGGTCAGTCCCCGGTTGCGACACCTCGTGCCGGGTCGTTGATCCATTCGCTCCATGAGCCCGCATAGAGTTTGCCCAGCGGGTAGCCCGCCAATCCCAATGCAAACAGGTTGTGACACGCCGTCACGCCCGAGCCGCAATACGCCACCAGTTCATCCGGCGAGCGGCCCGCCAGTTGTTCGGTAAATCGCTGTTTGAGTTGCTCGGCAGGCAAGAAGCGCCCGCTGCTGTCGAGGTTTTCATTGAACGCCGCACATTGCGCACCAGGGATATGCCCGGCAACCGGGTCGATCGGCTCAACCTCGCCGCGAAAACGTGGCTTGGCGCGGGCGTCGATCAAGGTCAACCCCGGCTGGCCCAAGCGCGCTTGCAATTGCTCAGCGCTCAACACCAAGTGGCTATCCGGCTGACCATCAAAGGTGCCAGGCACAACATGGGGCTCGTCCGTGGTCAGTTTAAAACCCGCCGCATGCCAGGCCTTTAACCCGCCATCGAGAATAAACACGCCATCACGCTTGCCCAGCCACGCCAGCAACCACCAGGCACGGGCCGCAAATGCACCGGGGCCGTCGTCATACAGCACCACATCGCTGTCCTGGTTGATGCCCCATGCCCGCAGTTGCTCAAGCAAGGCCGACGGTTCAGGCAAGGGATGGCGGCCCGTGACGCCTTTGATCACCGGGCCGCTGAGGTGGCGCTTAAGGTCGGCAAATTGCGCACCGGCAATATGGCCTTCGACATAGCTGCTGTGCCCGTAGTCCGGGTCTTCCAGGGCAAAACGACAATCCAGAATGACCAGGCCGGGGTGTGCCTGACGTTCGTTCAGGGCTTGAGGGCTGATCAGTTGCGCAACGGGCATGGCGAACTCCTGAGTGGGGTGGCAATAGCGCTACTGTACGACCAATGTCTTTTGCAGTGGAACGTAATATTCCTTGAGCAACTCATCAACCGCAGCACGGTACGGCGGCGTTACATAGCCCGATTCCAGTATCAGCAGTTGGTAGATTCCGCGGGTCAGCGCCTCTTCGGACAGGTGGGTGGCGTTCTCACGCGTGGTGCACAAAAAACCCACCCAAGACGTCAGAATGATCCAGGCATTGAGCGTCAGCGATTCGATTTGCTGGGGCGTCATGTCGAGAATGCCCGCCTGCACAAACCCCGAATAGATGGCTTGCCCCTGCGCCAGGCATTGCGTGGAAAAGCCTCGGTAACGCACGGCCAGTTCAGAGTCGCTGAGCAGCAGGTGTTCGATGTCGCGGTACAAAAAGCGGTAATGCCACATGGCATTGAGCAGGTGTTTCAAGTAGTCGCGCTTGTCGCTGACGTCAGGCAAACGGCCTTCGGGCGGGCGCAGAAAGTCCAGCACCAGCACCTCGTACTCGCTAAACAACACCGAGATGATCGCCTGTTTGTTGGGGAAGTGGTAATACAAATTACCCGGCGAAATCTCCATATGAGCCGCAATGTGGTTGGTACTGACATTGCGTTCACCCAGCTGGTTAAACAACTCCAGACTGTTATTGATGATGCGCTGGCTGGTTTTTAATCGTGCGGCCATGGATTGGTCTTCGATGAATATCGAAAAACATCTTAAAGCCTAACCACCGTGGCTCAAACAGCCCGAGTGGCAGACCCCCAATTGACAACATAGAGCGCAGGCTCTAAAAACATCTTTGCGCTTACGAGCACCCCAACCATCCGCAGGGAGCGAACGATGTCTACCGACAGTGCCCACCGACACAGTTCCTCAACCTCAATGGATGATCTCCATAATATTATCGGTCTGCAACGAAAGGCCTACTCGGATCACCCTTGCCCACCAATAGCACAGCGACAGCAATGGTTGAAGAGCCTGCGAGTATTGCTGAGCCGTGAGCGTGAGGTGTTGATCGACGCCATCAGCCAGGACTTCAGCCACCGCAGCACCGACGAAACCTTGTTTGCCGAGTTGATGCCCAGCCTGCAGGGCATTGACTACACCCTCAAACACCTAAAACGCTGGATGAAACCGTCACGGCGCCACGTGGGCGTGATGTTCCAGCCCGCCAGCGCCAAGGTGGTGTATCAGCCCGTGGGCGTGGTGGGTGTAATCGTGCCGTGGAACTACCCGCTGTATTTGGCCATGGGGCCTTTGATCGGCGCCTTGGCGGCGGGCAACCGAGTGATGCTCAAACTCAGTGAGTACACGCCCGCCACCGGCCGTTTGCTCAAAGACCTGCTGGGGCGGATTTTCCCCGAAGACATGGTCGCCGTGGTGTTGGGCGACGCCGAAGTGGCGATGGGGTTTTCCGGACTGGCCTTCGATCACCTGCTGTTCACCGGCTCGACCCATGTCGGCAAGCAGGTGATGCGTGCCGCCGCCGATAACCTGACCCCGGTGACGCTGGAGTTGGGCGGCAAATCCCCTGCGATCGTTTCGGCTGGGGTGCCGCTCAAAGACGCCGCCCGGCGCATCGCCTGGGGCAAAACCCTGAACGCCGGGCAAACCTGTATCGCGCCCGACTATGTGCTGGTGCCGCACGAGCGGGTCGACGGGTTTATCGAGGCTTACCGCCAGGCCGTACTCGATTTTTATCCAACGCTGGCCGACAACCCGGACTACACCGCCATCATCAGCGAGCGCCAATTGGCGCGACTTGAACACCTGCAAACAGACGCCAGCGAAAAAGGCGCCCGGCTGATCCCGCTCTATGCCCACGGTCAGGGGCGGCGCATGCCCCATACGTTGCTGCTGAATGTGAACGACCAGATGCAGGTCATGCAGGACGAGATCTTCGGCCCTCTGCTGCCTGTTGTCGCGTACAGCACGCTCGATGAAGCGCTTGCCTACATCAACTCAAGACCTCGCCCACTCGCGCTTTACTACTTCGGATACAACAAGGCCGAACAACAGCGCGTCCTCCAAGACACCCACTCGGGCGGCGTCTGCATTAACGACACGCTGCTGCACGTGGCCATCGACGACCTGCCGTTTGGCGGCATCGGCCAGAGCGGGATGGGGCGTTACCACGGCCACGAAGGTTTCCTGACGTTCAGCCACGCCAAAGGCGTGTTGAGCAAACAGCGCTGGAACAGTTCGCTGGCGATTTACCCGCCATATGGCCGGTCGCTGGTACGCCTGATTCAAAAGTTGTTTATCCGATAGCCTCAAACGGCGAGACCAAGCCATGCCGGAATTTCTGGATGAACCGACGCACCTGTCCCGCCGTGGCGTTTTAAAAGTCGGCCTTTGCGCCTCGGCTTTTCTAGCCACTGCCGGGCTGGGCGCCAGCCTCAGCGGCTGCTCGGCCAATTTCAGCGCCCGGGGTTTCAGGGTGCTGCGCAGTACCGACCTGGTGTTTTTACAGGCGCTGGTGCCGGTGATGCTGGCGGGCAGCATTTCGCACACCTCCCTGCCGGGAGCGACAGACGCCACTTTGCACACGCTGGACAACAACCTGGCCCACCTCTCGCCAGAGCTGCTCAAGCTGACCCTGCAGTTATTCGACGTGCTGGCCATGCCGGTCACTCGCGGCCCGCTCACGGGGTTGTGGGGCAGTTGGGAGAAAACAACCCCCGATCAAATCCGCTACTTCCTGCACCGCTGGCAAAACAGCAGCTTGAGCCTGTTGCGCATGGGCCATGCCTCGCTGCTGCAACTGGTGATGATGAGCGGCTACGAAAAGCCCGAGTTGTGGCCCCATTGCGGGTATCCCGGCCCGCCGACGGTTTGATTCACACAATAATAATTTTTCATGGGACGTCCTTATGCCTGTACCCGATCTATTCCGCGAAGGCCTGGCCCGCGGATGGAAAACCCATAACGGCTCAACCCTCGACAACGACCTGACGCTGGAAGCCGACATCGCCATTATTGGCAGCGGCGCCGGGGGCGGCACGACGGCAGAAATCCTCAGTAACGCGGGCTTTAAAGTGCTGCTGATCGAAGAAGGCCCGCTCAAGACCAGCAGCGATTTCAAGCTGCTCGAAGGCGAGGCCTACACCAACCTGTATCAGGAAGGCATCGGGCGCATGAGCAAAGACGGCGCCATCAGCATCCTGCAAGGCCGCGCGGTGGGCGGGACTACCCTGGTCAACTGGACCTCAAGCTTTCGCACCCCGGCGCCGACGCTGGAGCACTGGGCCCGCGAGCATGCGGTCAGCGGCCACAGCGAAGAGTCCATGGCGCCCTGGTTTGCGCAGATGGAGCAACGGCTCGGCGTGGCCCCGTGGTTGATCCCGCCCAACGCCAACAACGAGGTGATCCGCACCGGCTGTGAAAAACTCGGCTACCGCTGGCAGGTGATCCCGCGCAATGTGCGCGGCTGCTGGAACCTCGGTTATTGCGGTATGGGCTGCCCGACCAATGCCAAGCAATCGATGCTGGTGACTACGATTCCCGCGACCCTCGAAAACGGCGGCGAGTTGCTGTATCTGGCCCGCGCCCAGCGTTTGTTGATTGCAGGTGATCAGGTCACCGGCCTGGAGTGCCAAGCCATGGACAGGCGCAGCGTGGCGCCCACAGGCTGCACCATTACGGTCAAGGCGCGGCATTACGTGCTGGCGGGCGGCGGCATCAACAGCCCCGGCCTGCTGCTGCGCTCAGAGGCGCCCGACCCGTACAGGCGAGTGGGCAAGCGTACGTTTCTGCACCTGGTCAACTTCTCGGCTGCGCAGTTTGCGACAGCGATCAATCCGTTTTACGGCGCCCCGCAGTCGATTTACACAGACCACTTTCAGTGGCAGGACGGCGCCACCGGCCCCATGGGCTACAAGCTCGAAGTCCCGCCCTTGCACCCGGCGCTGGCCGCCACCTTGTTTGGCGGCTACGGCGAAACCAACGCCGAACACATGGCGCAACTGCCCAACACCCACATGATGCTGGCCCTGATGCGCGACGGCTTTCACCCCGACAGCCCCGGCGGTAACGTTGAGTTGCGCGCAGACGGCAGCCCCGTGCTCGATTACAGCGTCACGCCGTATAGCTGGGACGGGCTCAGGCGGGCGTTCCACAGCATGGCCGAGATCCAGTTTGCCGCCGGGGCCAGCGCGGTGATGCCGTTGCACAGCGATGCGCGCTACCTGAAAACCCTGGGCGAAACCCGCGAGCACATCAACAACCTGAGCCTTGAGCGGTATCGAACGCGCTTGGCCAGCGCCCATGTGATGGGCGGCTGCGCCATGGGGGAAAACCCGCACCTGGCGGTCACCGACAGCCTTGGGCGCCATCATCAGTTACGCAATCTGTCGATCCATGATGGCTCTTTGTTCCCCACCAGCATCGGCGCCAACCCACAATTGTCGGTGTACGCACTCACCGCCAAACTCGCGACAGAGCTGGCCCAACGGCTTAAAAATCCGTGAAAAAGGAGTTAACTGGCGGCGTCTATAGTGCTTTCTTCTTAAATTGGCGACTTGGCCGACCGGGAATGCTGCGATACCATCCGACTCCCCAACGGATTCCCGCCAGGACGACGCGATGAACCGAGTGTTGTACCCAGGTACATTTGACCCCATTACCAAGGGGCATGGCGATCTGGTCGAGCGCGCCTCGCGCCTGTTCGATCACGTGATCATTGCGGTCGCGGCCAGCCCCAAAAAAAACCCGCTCTTCCCTCTGGAACAGCGCGTTGAGCTGGCGCGTGAGGTCACCAAGCACCTGCCCAATGTCGAGGTAGTCGGCTTCTCGACGCTGCTTGCGCACTTCGCCAAAGAACAGAACGCCAATGTATTTCTGCGTGGCCTGCGTGCCGTGTCGGACTTCGAGTACGAGTTTCAGCTGGCGAACATGAATCGCCAATTGGCACCCGACGTCGAAAGCCTGTTTCTGACGCCGTCCGAGCGCTATTCGTTTATATCGTCGACGTTAGTCCGTGAAATCGCGGCTTTGGGCGGCGATATCAGCAAGTTTGTCCACCCGGCTGTGGCTGACGCCCTGACCGAGCGGTTTCGCAAGAAGTAACCGCTGAAGCGGCGCCCGCGTGCACTGCGGGCGCCAATGCGGCACAATTGCCGCATTCGATTTTAGTTGCCCGGGCAAACGGCCCCGGCCGGAGTACCCATGTCCCTGATCATCACCGACGATTGCATTAACTGCGACGTCTGCGAACCCGAGTGTCCGAACGCTGCTATTTCCCAGGGTGAAGAGATCTACGTGATCGACCCGAACCTGTGCACCCAGTGCGTAGGCCATTACGACGAGCCGCAATGCCAGCAGGTGTGCCCGGTTGACTGCATCCCGCTGGATGAAGCCCACCCGGAAACCGAAGAACAGCTGATGGAAAAATACCGGCTGATCACCGGTAAAGCGTAAGGGTTGCCTCTGTAGGAGCGAGCTTGCCTCGCGATCTTTTAAACAATCAAAAGATCGCGAGGC
>NZ_JASCPQ010000055.1:0-36644 GCF_029959305.1 Pseudomonas sp. PS01297 | reverse complement strand
AGCTTGCCTCGCGATCTTTTCGACGTTTAAAAGATCGCGAGGCAAGCTCGCTCCTAGAAGGGCAGTTAAACCTGAGCCTGTTTAACCTGCGCTTCCAGCTCAGCTTTTAGCCCCGGATCAAGCTTGAGTTGCTTGGCCAGTTCATCCAGATAAGCCCGTTCACCGAATGCCTCTTCATCCACCAGGATGAGGCTGGCAATGTACATTTCTGCGCCGATTTCCGGGGTGGTGGCCGCGCTGGCGACTTCAGCCGGGTCCAGCTGTTTGTTCAGTTCAAGTTGCAGCCATTGCTGCAGTTGCGGATCGTGCTTGAGCTTGCTCAACTCGCCCTCGATCATTTGCCGCTCGCGATCGTCAATGTGGCCATCCGCCTTGGCCGCCGCGACCAAGGCTTTGAGAATCGCCTGGCTGTGCTCCTCAACCTGCACCGGCGCAACGCGATCAATGGTTTGCGGCGGGTGTTCGGGGGCCGTGCCCTGGCTGGCCTGCCAGTTGCCGTAGGCTTTGTACGCCAGCACGCCCAAGGCCGCCAAGCCCCCATAGGTCAAGGCCTGGCCACCGAACTTGCGGCCGCGCTTACTGCCCATTAACAGGCCCAGGACACTGGCAGCCATCGCCCCACCTCCTGCCCCCGAGAGCAGGCCACCGAGCCCGCCCGCACCCAGCACATTGCCCAATCCCCCTTTATTGGCACTGGCGCCAGAAGCGTTGTTTGACGCACCGGTCTTTTTCTCCAGCAGATCCTGGCCAGACTTCAGCAGTTGATCGAGCAATCCACGGGTGTTCATCAGCAACCTCCTCGTAACGGGTTCAGGTGACAGATCGGATTTCAGTCGCGCAGGTCCGATTCATGAATCGGCTGATCGCGATGGGTAGCACGCTGGTACTGCGCCGGCCAGATCGCTTTTCTGCCGCCCAGATCATCATCGGCATGCAGCGGCCAGTACGGGTCACGCAAAAGTTCACGGGCCAGCAGAATCAAGTCCGCCTGACCGGTGCGCAAAATATGTTCGGCCTGCGCCGGCTCGGTGATCATCCCCACCGTGCCCGTGGCGATGGCCGCTTCTTTACGCACACGCTCGGCGAATCGGGTCTGGTAACCCGGCCCCACCGGAATTTCTGCCGTCGCCGCCGTCCCCCCCGACGACACGTCAATCAGATCAACCCCCAGCGCTTTCAGACGCCGTGCCAGTTCAACCGTTTCGTCAGGGTTCCAGCCATCTTCGACCCAATCGGTGGCCGAAACACGGACAAAGACCGGCAGTTCTTTGGGCCACACTTCGCGCACCGCTTCGGTCACTTGCAGCACCAGGCGGATGCGATTCTCGAATGAACCGCCGTACTCGTCGAGGCGCTGGTTGCTCAGCGGCGACAAAAATTGATGCAGCAAGTAACCGTGGGCGGCGTGCACTTCAACCACCGAGAAGCCGGCTTCGAGCGACCGTTTGGCGGCATCGATAAAGGCTTGAACTATGCCCTGGATCTGTTCTGTATCCAGTTGTTTAGGCGCGGTGTGATTGGGGTCAAAGGCAATGGGTGAAGGCCCGACCGGCACCCAGCCGCCCTCGTCCACTTTGACGCTGCCATGCTTGCCCAGCCAGGGGCGATGCGTGCTGGCCTTGCGCCCGGCATGCGCCAGCTGAATCCCCGCCACGGCGCCCTGAGCGCGGATAAAGCGGGTGATGCGTTGCAGCGGTTCGATGTGTTCGTCGCTCCACAGCCCAAGGTCTTGAGCGGTGATCCGGCCATCGGGGGTTACCGCGGTGGCCTCGGTAAAAATCAGACCGGCACCGCCAACGGCCCGGCTGCCCAAGTGAACTAAATGCCAGTCATTGGCCAGCCCATCAACGCTGGAGTATTGGCACATTGGCGAGACCGCAATGCGGTTATTCAAGGTCAGTTGGCGCAGGGTGTAGGGTTCGAGCAGCAGACTCATGGGTCACCTCTCATTCCAGTGGGTAGGCTCCAGGCACTCCTTAGAGACTAGTCGACAACACTGGAAGAGGTGGGGTTCAAATGAGGGGGCATAACCGTAGGTGGGGCCGCGCCGTCTTCAACGCCGCGCTGTCGCGCATCAAACAGGCCACCGAATATCTTAAGCATCCCCCAATCGGTTCCCTCTCCTTCGGGAGAGGGCTAGGGTGAGGGAAGCCCTTAGATCAAAAGCAAAAGCAAAAGCAAAAGATCGCAGCCTGCGGCAGCTCCTACAGCGTTATTGGTCAGCCAAAAGGGGGCAGGCGTTAGCGCGGTTCGATGTGGGCGATCATCAGTTGCACGGTTTCGTTGCCGCGAAACTCGTTGAGGTCGAGTTTATAGGCCAGCTCGACCCAGCGAATGGTCGGGTTGGGCCACACTTCGCGGTCTACACCAAAGGCAATGCCGTCCAGTTTGACGCTGCCGCACTCGGTCTTAAGTACGACTTTCAAGTGCCGCTCGCCAACAATACGCTGCTCGACCAACTGAAACACGCCGTGGAACAGCGGCTCAGGGAAGTGCTGCCCCCACGGCCCGGCATGGCGCAACGCGCGAGCCAGTTCAAGGTGGAATTCTTCAATTGCCAAACTGCCATCAGACAGCAGCCGCCCGGTCAGGTCTTCTTCACGCAGTTGACGTCGGACTTCCTCATCAAATGCCTGAGAAAACAGTGGGAAGTTGGCTTCAGGCAATGTCAGACCCGCCGCCATGGCGTGGCCACCGTATTTGCTGATCAACTCCGGGTGCTGCGCCGCTACCACGCTGAGCGCATCACGAATATGAAAGCCCGGTACCGAACGCCCCGAGCCCTTGAGCATGCCGTCTCCGGCATCGGCAAAGGCAAAGGTCGGGCGGAAATAGCGCTCTTTGAGGCGCGAGGCCAGAATCCCGATCACCCCTTGGTGCCATTCCGGGTCGAACAGGCACAAGCCAAACGGCATGCTGTCCAGCGTCAATTCCTTGAGCTGGGCCAGCGCTTCACGCTGCATGCCTTGCTCAATGGACTTGCGGTCCTGGTTCATTTCGTCGAGCTGGGCGGCCATGTCCCGCGCCGCGTTGGGGTCGTCGGTGAGCAGGCACTCGATGCCCAGGCTCATGTCGTCCAGCCGCCCGGCCGCGTTCAGCCGTGGCCCGAGAATAAAGCCCAGGTCGGTAGAAGTAATCTTCGAATGATCGCGCTTGGCCACTTCCAGGATTGCCTTAAGCCCTGGCCGCGCACGCCCGGCACGGATTCGCTCAAGCCCCTGATGCACCAGAATGCGGTTGTTGGCGTCCAGCGGCACCACGTCGGCCACGCTGCCCAATGCCACCAAATCGAGCAATTCGGCGATGTTGGGCGCTTTGACCGTTTGATACCAACCCAAACTGTTCAAGCGTGCACGCAAGGCAATCAGGACGTAGAAGATCACCCCTACCCCGGCCAGCGCCTTGCTGGGGAACTCGCAACCCGGCTGGTTGGGATTGACGATGGCATCGGCCGCCGGCAGTTCGTTGCCCGGCAAGTGGTGGTCGGTGACCAGCACACTCAGCCCGGCTTTTTTCGCCGCCGCCACGCCTTCGACGCTGGAGATCCCGTTGTCCACGGTGATCAGCAATTGCGGCGAACGGGTCAGCGCCACTTCGACGATTTCGGGGGTCAGGCCGTAGCCGTACTCAAACCGGTTGGGCACCAGGTAGTCGACATGGGCGGCGCCCAGCAGGCGCAAACCGAGCATGCCCACGGTACTGGCGGTGGCACCGTCGGCGTCAAAGTCACCGACGATCAAGATGCGCTGGCGCTGTTCAAGCGCCACCACCAGCAAGTCCACCGCCGCGTCGATGCCCTTGAGCTGCTGGTACGGGATCAACCGCGCCAGGCTCTTGTCCAGTTCAGCTTGTGATTGCACACCCCGCGCGGCGTACAAACGCGTGAGCAGGGTCGGCATTTCGCCCAAGAAAGGCAGGGTTTCGGGCAGTGGACGAGGTTCGATGCGCATAACCGGGGGGATGTTCTCTTAAAGTGTTGAACCGAGTGAATTAACCGCGTTCGCCTTGCAGCCACTGCAACTGAACTTCGTGCTGGCCACGGTCGTCGGTCACGAACACGGTGCCTTCACTGATCATCACGTCCCACTTGATAACGCGTGGCATGTCTTTGGCCAGTACTTCCAGAATCTCTTGCGGAACGGCAGCGATGTTGACGTTTTTCAGGTTTTTGATCGCCGGGATGACCTTGCCTTCCCAGACGCGCAAGCTGCCATAAGCCAGCAAACTGGTGCGTTCGGTGCGGCGCGAGCACCAGGTCAGGCGGTCAGCATCGGGCTGGCCCACTTCGATCCAGTGCAGAACACGGTCATCCAGGCTTTTTTCCCACAGCGCTGGTTCGTCTACATCTGAAAGGCCTCGGCCAAACGACAGATGCTCGTTGTACCAAAGGGCGTAAGCCAGAAGGCGCACAGCCATGCGCTCTTCGGTTTCCGAAGGGTGACGGGCGATGGTTTGCTTGACGGTTTCATAGACCCCACGATCGAGATCGGTGAGGTTGAGTTCGAACTTGTAGGTCGTGGACGGCTGGGCCATGAACGGGCTTCTTGATACGGAGAAAGACGGCAAGTCTAACCGATCCGCCCATGTTCTGTGGGAGCGGGCTTGCTCGCGATGCAAACAACGCCGTCTATCTGAATCACCGAGGTGATGTTATCGCGGGCAAGCCCGCTCCCACAGGACGGGGTGCCACGACCTATGTTAAAACGCTGTTCTCGTTCGCTCTGCATAAGGACTCCGCATGTCGCTCGCCACCAAACCCCTTTCGGGCCTCAAGGTCATCGAGCTGGGCACCCTGATCGCCGGGCCTTTTGCCTCGCGAATTTGTGCCGAATTTGGCGCCGATGTGATCAAGGTGGAATCACCCGATGGCGGCGATCCCCTGCGTAAATGGCGCAAGCTGTATGAAGGTACGTCGCTGTGGTGGTTCGTGCAGGCGCGTAACAAGAAATCCCTGACGCTGAACCTCAAGCACCCCGATGGCCTGAACATCCTCAAGGAGCTGTTGGCCGAGGCCGACATCCTGATCGAGAACTTCCGCCCCGGCGTACTGGAAAAACTGGGCCTGGGCTGGGACGTGCTGCACGCCTTGAACCCTAAACTGGTCATGGTGCGTTTGTCGGGCTTTGGCCAGACCGGACCCATGAAAGACCAGCCCGGTTTTGGCGCGGTGGGTGAGTCCATGGGCGGGTTGCGCTACATCACCGGCTTTGAAGATCGCCCGCCCGTGCGCACCGGCATTTCGATTGGCGACTCGATTGCCGCGCTGTGGGGCGTCATTGGCGCCTTGATGGCATTGCGTCATCGCGAAGTGAATGGCGGCCTGGGCCAAGTAGTGGATGTGGCGCTGTACGAAGCCATTTTCGCCATGATGGAAAGCATGGTGCCGGAGTTCGATGTGTTCGGCTTTATTCGCGAGCGCACCGGCAATATCATGCCGGGCATTACGCCTTCCTCGATTCACACCAGCCAGGACGGCAAGCACGTACAGATTGGCGCCAATGGCGACGCGATTTTCAAACGTTTCATGCTGATTATTGGCCGCGAAGACCTGGCTAACGATCCGCAACTGGCCAGCAATGATGGCCGGGATGCCCGTCGTGACGAGCTGTACGGCGTCATTGACCGCTGGGTCGCCTCGCTGCCGCTGCAAACCGTGCTTGAACACCTGAACACGGCAGAAGTCCCCGCCAGCCGCATTTTCTCGGCCGAAGACATGTTCACTGACCCGCAATTTTTAGCCCGCGAAATGTTCTTGCAGGCCAAACTTCCTGACGGCAAAGCGTTCAAAATGCCAGGCATCGTGCCTCGGCTTTCTGACACGCCGGGGTCAGCCGAGTGGGTAGGACCGGAGCTGGGCGCTCACAATCAGGAGGTCTTGGCTGATTTGGGCTACGACGCCAGCGCCATTGTTAAATTGAAACAGGCAGGCGCGATTTAACCGTTAGCCGTTTTAAGGACCGCCAAGGAGACAGGCCCGATGACCAAGCGCTGGAAATGGCGAGGCATCTGCGCGGGGTTGATAACCTCGGCGATGTTTTTTTACACGCCCGGCGCGCTGGCGGCCGAAAAACTCATTTGGCTGGTGCGCGACCTGCCACCAATGGCAGTGCACGATGGCCCGAACAAGGATCAAGGCATCATCGATCGCTTGCTGCCGGTGCTGATCGCTAACATGCCGCAGTATGAGCATGTCATCCAACGGGTCAATCGGGCCCGCTCCCTGCAAATGCTTGAGGGGCCAGACCTGGCCTGCGATCCGATGCTGGTATGGAATCCTACCCGTGCCCTGAGCATTGTTTATTCCAGCCCGATCTTCGGTTTGCGCAGTAACGGGCTGGCCATTCGCCGTACCGATCAACAACTGATCGCGCCGTTTGTGCATGACCAGGCCGTCGACTTACCTGCCCTGCTAAGCGCTCAGTCCGTCAAGCTCGGCTTGGTGGCCAAACGCAGTTACGGCGTCTGGATCGACGATCAATTGTCAAAGAGCCCGACCACCCCGCTCTTTATTCATTACGGCAACGATGCCATGGGCAGCCTGCTGCAAATGCAACACGCCGGTCGCTTGCCGACGCTGCTGGGGTATTGGCCAGAGATTCAGTCAAAGGCCAAGCAATATGGCCTTTCATCCAAGGCGCTGGCTTTTTACCCGATTCAGGGTGCCCCGGCTTACCAAACCATCTACGCAGGGTGCACAAAAACCCCGGAAGGGCAAAAAGCCATTGCCGACATCAATACGGTATTGGGAAATCTGCCCCGGGATTCACTCGCGTCTGCGCAGACCTTTTGGATACAGGCCGATGATGGCAATGCATCAGCCCCCATCCCGGAGCAAGAGCCGACGGGGCCCTGACAAAAAAAGCACAAAAAAAACCCCGAGCAGTGGGGAGACAACTCGGGGTTTAACAAGGTCATGATGACCTGCTCAGCAAGCTACAAGTCTCGGAGCAAAAGACTTGATCTTGCTGATAAAAAATCTGACACAGCAAACTCGTTAAAGGTTCCCGATGCGCGGGATCAATTTTCACTTCATGCGCCAGCCCGTGTGCCATAAGCATCCAGCAAGCGTCCGAGGCCGTTAACGGTCACGGGTTTGGGCAAATACCCCAACACCTCCAAACCTTCCTCGCGGGCAGTGCGTACCGCGCTTTCGACTACATGCGGCGCGGCACAACTGAGAATAATCAGCGCCTGGGCTTCACGCTTGGTCGCCAACTCGCGAATCAACTCAAGCCCGGACAACCCTTCCAGATGCAAATCACAAATAGCCAGGTCAATGCCCCCGCATTTGGCCAATGAGCAACGGGCAGACTCGACACTCTCGGCAGCCAGCACGTCAAAAATGCGAAAGGCGTTCAACATTTGGTGTAACACCATCAGTTGAAAAGGATTGTCTTCAAGAATCAGAACTTTCATTGAGCGCATAAAGGGCCTTGGAAGAGTTCACGCACTATTGGCAAGGGGATCGACTTTAGTGCGATTGCCTAAGAATCGACATAAGACGAATCCTAAATAGATGTAGGCAAATTCATAAAAACAAAACTAATTGATGCCACCTTTAACCCTGATACCTGTCCATCTAGGGCATGAGAGTGTGCTAACCGCGAGTTATTGACCGGCGATGCAACCTGGACCAAAAACACCGCTAGACAAGATCGTATCTGCGGTGGCTAACCGTTTACCCCCATTTTTGGCGACTTTGACAGGTCAAACCAGCCTCCCACCACCCCTTCCAAATGACCTGAGCCCGAGTAAAAAGGCACAATCCAGCAACACACCTCACCACCAGCCGTTTTGAAGGCCTGGCTGCGCTTTTGAAAAAAAGGCTTACGGTTACGAAGCACTGACATCAACTCAGCATGAAACTGCTCTGCAATTTCAACGGATAAAAACGGCACTTCCGTCATGCGCCGCCCGTGAATCAGTTCTAGCCGGGTCGAAAAAAAATCTTCGTAAGTGCGGTTACAGGTGATGACTTGTCCTTCAAGCCCCTTCACAAAAATCGGACAGGGGATCGCATCAAAGAAGCGTTGCCCAAACCCCAGGCGGGCGCTTAAAGCGCTCTCGGCCAAGCGTGCGACGCGCAACTGGTTTACCAAGCGTCGGTTCCACATCACCAAGGCTCCCCCCAGGCCAATAGCCCCTGCCAGCCCCCCGTACAACAACGGTAATCTCGACACCTGCGGTTCGACCGGCATTTTTTTAAGGTCATGCAACCACTTGTGCCGCAGTGCCTGCATATCAGCCATGGGAATGGCTTCTAAGCCCTTGTTCAGTATGTCGAGCAGTTCCGGGAATTGATCCGCAACCGAAAAGTTGTCTGAGGCCCAACGACCATCGACACTTCGACCTACCTTCAAGTGCCTGGCCGGGTGCAGATACGCCTGTGTTTCATTCTGGATCGTGGCCAGCGCTTCGCCTTGCTCAACCAGATCACGTGCCTGCGCATAGTTCTCGACACTGCGCAGGATGATGTCGGGGTAGTTGCGCCGAATCATTGATTCCAGCGCATGCCGGGCCGGTAGCGCCAATACCTTGCCCGCGAGCTGATCCAGAGAACTCAGGCGAAAATCATTGTTGCGCACGACAAAGACCCAGGGAGCGCCGCCATAGGAATAGGTGAAATTGAGATACGCCTGACGCTCGGCATTCTTGGCCAGGGTGGTATTCATCTGCGCCTTGCCGCTTTTGAGCATCTCCAGGGTTTGCGCTGTTGAGGAGCTATCTTGATGGACAAACTGCAACCCGGTCATATGGGAAATACGCGCCAGAATATCCGCGTTCAAACCCTCCCAGCGCTCCTCACCGTTTTTGAAGACATACGGCGGGTATTGCTGAGAGGCCACAATAACCACCGGATTTTGCTTGATCCAGGCGTGTTCGCGCGGCATGAGTTGTATGTGTTGCTGGCCAATAGCGCCCAGATGCCCTGCGTGCCAACGCGAAAGGATTACGTGCCCCATCTCGTCATCCAGGCTGTTCAACGCGCGATCAATCAAGGCCTGCAACTGCGGATCATCACGGCGCACGGCAAAGGCAAACCCCGACTCCGGCAAAACACTCTGCCCCAAAACACGCAAGCTGGAGTAAGACCGCAGCGTCTTGAAGCCCCGGACAATGAGTTCATGGGCAACCAGTGCATCAATGTCGCCTTCATTGAGCGCTTCCAGCGCACTGTGCAAGGTAGGGGTGAGGATGATCTCGCTGTCGGGGTAGAACGCGTCGGCAACGTGTGCATCAACCTCGCCGTCGAGAAAGCCGATTTTTTTGCCTGCCCAATTCCCGTCGGGCGCTGCTGCTTCTTTGCCCACCATCACTGAGCGATCGGTCATGTATTCACTTGAGAACAGCAGGCCTTCAATACCGCGCTCGTAGCCGGTGGCGCTGGTCAGAATGTCGATTTTGCCCGAGAGCAGCGCTGCCACTGCCTGGTCACGCTTGCTGAACCCCAACACTTCAACCGTGACCCCCAGTTTGTCCCGCACCAGGCTGAGGTAATCGGCACTGATGCCCTGATAACGGTTGCGCTCGTTGGCGATATCCATGGGGGCGTAATCGCCAATGGAGATACCCACGCGCAGCCGGCCGCGTTCCTCCAGCCATTGCCGTTGTGAGTGATCGATCACTAGGGGTTTGAGGTCGATAAAGCTCTTAGGCAGCCGGAACGGCAAGCCTTGGGCCGCCTGGGTGCTGGTAGTGACGCTCACCAGCGCGATGCAGAGTACCCGCAATATCCATGATTTCAGCACGTGGGCAAAACGTGACATGACAGCCTCCTTGACCGGCTACTCGCCAGCATACGGAGGCGAAAACCGAGCAAGTTTGCCACGCACCCACAAAAAAGCCCGTCAGATGACGGGCTTAAAAGTACGTAAGAAAAAGACCCTTAAAGGGCTTTCCCACGGTTGCCATGCTGGCTGACAAAGGCCTGTACGGCTTTAAGGTCATTGGCCAAAACGGTGTAACGCTCTTCTCGCTCAAACAAGTCGGAAAGGTGAGCAGGTAGCTCCAGAGCTTTGCCTACACCCGCTTTCTCAACAGCCTCTGGGAACTTGACCGGATGCGCCGTCCCCAGAATAACCATCGGGATATCCAGGCTACGACGGCACTCACGGGCCGCCTTCACGCCGATGGCCGTGTGCGGATCAAGTACTTCGCCGGTTTCAGCGAACACTTGAGCGATGGTTTCGCAGGTTTGCTCGTCGTTGACCGCCAACGAGTCGAACAGACGGCGAGCTTCAGTCCAGCGATCGTCTTCCACGCTGAAGGTGCCGGTTTGCTTGAACGCGTCCATCAGGCCCGCAACCGCGGCGCCATTGCGACCATGCAGGTCGAACAGCAGGCGTTCGAAGTTCGACGACACCATGATGTCCATGGACGGCGACAGGGTCGCGTGCAGGGTCTCTTTGGCGTACTGGTTGCCGCTCATGAAGCGGTGCAGGATGTCGTTGCGGTTGGTGGCAACGATCAACTGATTGATCGGCAAGCCCATGTTGCGCGCCAGGTAGCCGGCGAAAATATCGCCAAAGTTACCGGTCGGCACCGAGAACGACACTGAACGGTGCGGGCCGCCCAGTTGCAGGGCTGCGTGGAAGTAGTAAACGATCTGGGCCATGATGCGTGCCCAGTTGATCGAGTTCACGGCGACCAGGCGTGTGCCCTTGAGGAAGCCCTGGTCAGCAAAGCTGGCCTTGACCATTTCCTGGCAGTCATCGAAGTTGCCTTCGATGGCGAGGTTGTGGATGTTGTCGCCAAACAGGGTGGTCATTTGACGACGCTGTACTTCCGACACCCGGTTGTTCGGGTGCAGGATGAAAATATCCACGTTCTCGCAGTGCTTGCAGCCTTCGATGGCCGCCGAGCCGGTATCGCCCGACGTTGCGCCAACAATGACCACGCGCTCGCCACGTTTGGCCAGCACGTAATCCAGCAAACGCCCCAGCAATTGCAGGGCAAAGTCCTTGAACGCCAGCGTAGGACCGTGGAACAGCTCAAGTACCCATTCGTTGCCATTGAGCTGACGCAGCGGTGCAACCGCGCTGTGAGCAAAGGCGCCGTAGGTTTCTTGCAGGATTTTTTTGAAATCGGCATCAGGAATGCTGCCGGTGACAAACGGGCGCATCACCCGGAATGCCAACTCGTGGTACGGCAGGCCTGCCCAGGAAGCGATTTCTTCCTGAGTGAAGCGTGGCAGGTTTTCCGGCACGTACAGGCCGCCGTCGCTGGCCAGACCGGCCAACAGAACATCTTCAAAATTCAGGGCCGGTGCCTGGCCACGGGTGCTGATATAGCGCATTTTTTTCAAACCTTCGGCTTGAGCGGCAAGCGGTTTAGCCCCAAGCCACAAGTAAAAGCAGAGTTGCCTTTAGCTTGCAGCTTGCAGCTTGAAACTTGCCGCTCTCAATTAATTGAGACTTTCTACGCGGATGCGAACGACCGGACCTACAACACCTTGCAGCGCTTCAAGCGCAGTGATGGCGTCATTGATGTGCTGCTCGATAACACGGTGAGTCAGCAAAATCATTGGCACCAGACCGTCATGCTCTTCGGCTTCTTTCTGCATGATCGATTCGATATTGATACCGCGCTCCGACAAGATGCTGGCCACTTGAGCCAGGACGCCCGGATGGTCTTTGGCCTGGATGCGCAGGTAGTAAGCACTTTCACACGCCTCGATCGGCAGGATCGGGTGAGCAGACAACGCGTCCGGCTGGAAGGCCAGGTGCGGCACGCGGTTCTCCGGGTCGGAGGTCATGGCGCGCACCACGTCGACCAGGTCAGCCACCACCGAGGAGGCGGTCGGTTCCATGCCGGCGCCAGCGCCGTAGAACAGGGTCGAACCCGCCGCGTCACCATTGACCATCACCGCGTTCATCACGCCATTGACGTTGGCGATCAGGCGATCAGCCGGGATCAGGGTCGGGTGAACCCGCAGCTCGATGCCGCTGGCTGTGCTGCGCGCAACGCCCAGGTGCTTGATGCGATAGCCCAGGGCTTCTGCGTAGTTCACGTCAGCCGTGGTCAGCTTGGTGATGCCCTCGGTGTAGGCTTTGTCGAACTGCAGCGGAATGCCGAAGGCAATCGACGCCAGAATCGTCAGTTTGTGCGCGGCATCAATGCCTTCGACGTCGAACGTCGGGTCTGCTTCGGCATAGCCCAACGCTTGCGCTTCGGCCAGCACGTCTTCAAACGTACGGCCCTTTTCGCGCATTTCGGTGAGGATGAAGTTACCGGTACCGTTGATGATGCCCGCCACCCAGTTGATGCGGTTGGCCGACAAACCTTCACGAATCGCCTTGATAACCGGAATACCACCGGCAACCGCTGCTTCGAACGCAACGATCACGCCCTTTTCCTGAGCCTTGGCGAAGATCTCGTTACCGTGCACGGCAATCAGCGCCTTGTTGGCGGTGACCACGTGCTTGCCGTTTTCGATGGCTTTGAGCACCAAATCACGGGCGATGGTGTAACCACCAATCAGCTCGATAACGATGTCAATTTCAGGGTTGGTGGCAACAGCGAAAACATCGTTGGTAATGGGGGTACCGGTAATGTCGCACTGAGGGTTTGGCGTACGCAGAGCAATTTGCGCAACCTGGATGCCACGCCCGGCACGGCGGGCAATCTCCTCGGCGTTACGCTTTAGTACGTTAAAGGTACCGCCACCGACGGTCCCGAGCCCACAGATACCTACTTTGACCGGATTCACGCTGAACTCCCCATAAAACGGCCGACTCAAGGTCGGCCGTGGAAAACAACCGTGGACTGCCACGGTTCTCTATTAATAGCCGGGCAACTGAAGTGCCCGACCATGATCGTTACCGGCTTAGCGTAACGACGCAGGATTATTTAACACTGAGTGCCAGCTTGCCAACCTGCGCAGCAGGCTGATAACCCGGAATCACCTGGCCATCGGCAAGCACGATGGCCGGTGTGCCGTTGACCCCGATGGACTGCCCCAGGGCAAATTGCTTGGCAACCGGGTTGGCGCATTTCGGCGCGTTGACGGTTTTGCCGTCGGTCATCTTGTCCATGGCGCTTTTCTTGTCCGTGGAACACCAGACCGCCTGCAACTGTTGGTCACCCGGCGAGCCCAGGCCCTGGCGCGGGAACGCAACATAGCGCACTTCGATCCCCATTTTGTTCAGTTCGGGGATTTCGGCGTGCAATTTATGGCAATACGGGCAGGTGGTGTCGGTGAAGACGGTGATATGAGACTTGGTTTCACCGACCGCAGGGTAAACGACGGTTTCGGCCACCGGAATACCATTGATCAGTTTGGCAACGCCATCACGCTCAGCCTTTTCGGTGAGGTTGACCGGCTTGCCGTCCTTGAGCTGGAACATGTAGCCCTGCACGATAAACTGGCCATCGGCGCTGGCATACAGCACGCGGCTGCCCTTGAGCTTGACTTCATACAGGCCCGCCATCGGACTTGCGCTGATGCTCTCGATCGGAACATCCAGTTGCAGCGTATCAAGGCTTTTGCGAATGGCTTGTTCGGCGCCGGTATCGGCGAAAGAAAACGTACTGACCAACGCAATGGCTGCGGCGGCAAAAATCTGGGTCACGCGCATGGGAACTCCTGAAGGCGGACAAACGGCCAAGCCTGATACCACGGTGTAAAAACGGGTTTTGGCGGCTCGCTTTCGAAACCGGCAAAGCCTACCACAGATGGCTTGCCGGGCCGACGATCAACTGACGTCCAGCTAGCCTCGCGGATGGTGCTGGGCATGCAGATCTTGCAAGCGGGCGCGGGCTACGTGGGTGTAAATCTGCGTGGTGGACAGGTCGCTGTGCCCCAGCAGCATCTGCACCACGCGCAAATCAGCGCCATGGTTAAGCAAATGGGTGGCAAAGGCGTGCCGCAACGTGTGCGGGGACAGCGATTTTTCGATCCCGGCCACCATGGCTTGGTGCTTGATACGGTGCCAGAAGGTCTGGCGCGTCATTTGCTCACCGCGCAGGCTGGGGAACAGCACATCGCTGGGGCGGCCATTCAGCATTTCTGCACGGCCATCGCGCAGGTAGCGTTCAACCCAGACAATCGCCTCCTCGCCCATCGGCACCAGCCGCTCCTTGCTGCCCTTGCCCATCACCCGCAGTACGCCCTGGCGCAGGTTCACTTGCTCCAGAGTCAGGCTGACCAGCTCGGTTACCCGCAAGCCGCAGGCATACAGGACTTCGAGCATGGCGCGATCACGCTGGCCGATGGCTTCACTCAGGTCTGGCGCGGAGAGCAAGGCTTCTACGTCTGCTTCTGACAGTGACTTGGGCAATGGCCGGCCTAGCTGCGGCATATCGACCTGCAAGGTCGGGTCAACCGCTATGAGCTTTTCACGCAAAAGATAGCGATAGAACCCCCGTGCACCGGACAAAAAACGTGCGGTCGAGCGCGGCTTGTACGCCTGGTCGAGGCGCCAAGCCAGATGATCGAGGATCAACTCACGCCCGGCATCGATCAACTCGATACCGCGCTCCTGCAACCAGCCATTGAACAGCGCCAGGTCGCTGCGATAAGCATCGCGGGTGTTGTCCGACAGGCCTTTTTCCAGCCATAAGGCATCCAGAAAGCGGTCGATAAGCGGGTTGTCGATGGCAGGCATTGGCACTCGTACAGCACGGGCAGTGAGCCGCGCACAAATAAAATGTGAATTGAAAAAGCGGCCGCTAGTCTTTCATAGGCAGCCTGCGCGATAAACCATCAGTTTTTACGGGACTACGTATGACCGAACAACAGATTTTGCTGTCTTTCGGCGGTATCGGCCTTGCCGCACTGGCGTCCCAGTGGCTGGCTTGGCGGCTCAAGCTGCCGGCCATCCTGTTTTTGCTGCTGACCGGTATCTTGGTAGGCCCCGTGCTGGGCTGGCTCGACCCGCAAGCGCTGTTCGGCCCGCTGCTGATGCCGCTGGTGTCGCTGGCAGTGGCGTTGATTCTGTTTGAGGGCAGCCTGACCTTGCACCTGTCCGAATGGCGTGAGATCGGCAGCGTGGTGCACCGTTTGGTGACCATCGGCGCCCTCTCCACCTGGGCTGTGATCACTCTGGCTACCCATTGGCTGCTGGGCTTTGACTGGCTGCTGGCCCTGTTGTTCGGCACCCTGACCTTGGTCACCGGGCCGACCGTGATTGTACCGATGCTGCGGGTGGTGCGGCCCAAAGCGTCGATTGCCAACATCCTGCGCTGGGAAGGCATCGTTATTGATCCGATTGGCGCCCTGCTCGCCGTGGTGGTTTACAGCTTTATCATCGCCCGCGCCAGCGACAACGGCCTGAGCCAAAGCTTGTTGACGTTTGCCGGGGTCATCGTCTGCGGCAGCCTGTTTGGCATTATCGGCGGCTGGATCATGGGCCAGATCGTGCGCAAGCAATGGCTGCCTGAATACCTGCAAAGCCTGGCGACGCTGGCCGGGGTGCTGGGGGTTTTTATTGCGTCCAACCAGGTGATGCACGAGTCCGGGCTGCTGGCGGTCACGCTCATGGGCATGTGGATGGCCAACATGAAGGGCGTCGATGTGCGCAACATCCTGCACTTCAAAGAAAACCTCAGTGTGTTTCTGATTTCAGGCCTGTTTATTCTTCTGGCGGCACGTCTGGACTTGCACGCCATGATCGGCCTCGGGCCTGTGGTGCTGGTTTTGCTGTTGATCATTCAACTGGTCGCCCGCCCTTTGAATGTGCTGCTGTCCACGGCAGGGTCAAAGCTCAGTTGGCGCGAGCGCGCCTTGCTGGCCTGGATCGCGCCGCGCGGAATTGTCGCGGCGGCCGTGTCTGCGATTTTCGCGATCCGGCTCAACGAGGCGGGCCATGAAGGCGCGCTGTTACTGGTGCCGCTGACCTTCGCGGTGATCATTGGCACTGTGGTGCTGCAAAGTGCAACCGCACGGCCGCTGGCGCGCCTGCTCAAGGTCGCAGAACCGCCCCCCAGCGGTTTTTTGATCGTCGGCGCCAACGGTCCGGCCCGGGCCATCGGCAAAGCCCTGCAACAACAAGGCAGCCGCGTGGTACTCACCGACTCCAACTGGGAGAACATCCGCGCTGCGCGCATGGACAACTTGCCCACTTACTTTGGTAATCCGGCCTCACAACATGCCGAGACACATCTGGATTTGGTGGGGCTCGGGCATTTACTGGCCTTGTCGGCGTCTGGCGAGCTGAACACCTTGGCCGCGGTGCGCTTCGCCCATGAGTTTGGCCCGCGCCGGGTGTTTGCGCTGGCCAACGGCCAGGAACACCGCCGTTCTGACAAACACCGCGCCAGCCATGAATACCGCGGGCTCGCGCTGGGCAATCCAGCCCTGACATACGGGCAACTGGCCAGCGAACTGAGCCAAGGCGCGGAGATGTACAGCACCACCCTGACCGACAACTTCACCTGGGAGGATTACCAGAAGCTGCACGGTAAACGCGCCACCCTGCTGTTCGCCCGTGACAATACGGGCTGGGTGCATGTGGTGACGCCCGAAAGCGAATTGAAACCGGGCGCAGGGTGGACATTGCTGGCGCTGATCAGGCAGGACGCCTGAATGGATTACGGCTGCTGCGCAACCGATCGCAGCCTCGTACCTCGTCATCGACTACACAATCTGTAGGAGCGAGCTTGTCTCGCGATCTTTTGATCTGGCTTTAGCTCTTGGACGGCGGTCCTGCGGCCCGCATCGCAGCCTCGTACCTCGTCAGCGGCTACACATGGTCATATCCGCTATTTAATACCCCGGCAACACCGGCACCGGGCGTTTGGCATCGTCGATGGCGACAAAACTGAACAAGCCCTGGATCGCCAGTTCTCGGCCATCACTGCTCATGCTCTCGACATACACCTCAACTTCAACCTTGAGGCTGGTGTTGCCCACTTTCACCACGCGACCAATCAATTCAACAATCGAACCCGCCGCTATCGGGTGGTTGAAGTCGATACGGTCAGTCGAAACGGTCACCAACGGTAAACGGCAGAAACGAGTCGCGGCGATGAACGACACTTCGTCCATCCAGGCCAGCGCTGTGCCGCCAAACAAGGTGTTGTGGTGATTGGTGGTCGAGGGGAATACTGCCTTGGTAATGCTGGTGACGGATAAATCTGTACGACGTTGGATCTCTTGCTCGCGCGAAGTCATGCTTTTTACTACCCACAACTGGACAAAGGTCTGACAAATTTCAGGCAACAAAAAAGCAGCCCGAAGGCTGCTTTTTTCTGCATCGGGAAGCTGGACTTAAGCCAGTTTTTCCTTGATGCGAGCTGCTTTACCGGACAGGTCACGCAGGTAGTACAGCTTGGCTTTACGAACGTCACCGCGACGCTTCACAGCCATGCTGTCGATTTGCGGGCTGTAGGTCTGGAAAGTACGCTCTACGCCAACACCGTTGGAGATTTTACGAACAGTGAAAGCACTGTTCACGCCACGGTTACGCTTGGCAATCACTACACCTTCGAAAGCTTGCAGACGCGAACGGTCGCCTTCCTTCACTTTCACCTGAACGACAATGGTGTCGCCCGGGGCAAAGGTAGGGATCTCTTTGGTCATCTGCTCTGCTTCGAGTGCAAGGATGATTTTGTTAGTCATGCTGTGCTCCTAAGGTAGATCGTCTGGATCTACCATCGATACGTTGTTAACTATCGTCCCGCTCGCGGATATATTCCTCAAGCAGCTTCTTCTCTTCTCCAGAAAGCGAGCGGCTTTCCAGAAGATCGGCGCGTCGTTCAAAGGTCCGCCCAAGGGACTGCTGTAAACGCCAACGCCGGATGTGTGCATGATTGCCACTTAGCAATACGTCGGGAACACGCTGATCCGCATACACCTCCGGTCGGGTGTAGTGCGGGCAATCCAGCAGACCGTCCGTGAAGGAATCTTCCTCCGCGGAGTCCACATGCCCTAAAGCTCCGGGCAGCAGTCGTGTAACCGCATCAATCAGAACCATCGCCGGTAGCTCGCCACCGGAAAGTACATAGTCACCAATCGACCACTCTTCATCGACATAAGCGTCTATAAAACGCTCGTCAATGCCTTCGTAACGACCTGCAATGAGGATTAATGCTTCCTCATTCGCCAGTTCGCGTACCGCCGACTGATTAAGCTGGCGGCCTTGGGGCGACAGGTAAATTACCTTCGCCGCCTCTCCGGCTGCTTCTCTGGCCTGAACCAGCGCATCTTCCAGAGGCTTGATCTTCATCACCATGCCCGGACCACCGCCAAATGGGCGATCGTCCACAGTGTGATGCCGGTCCGTTGTGTAGTCCCGCGGATTCCAACAGGTGAGCTGCAAGAGCCCTTGTTTCACCGCGCGACTGGTGATGCCATAATCGCTGATGGCGGAAAACATTTCGGGAAACAAACTGATCACTTCTACGCGTAATTTAGCCACGCTTAGAAGTCCGCATCCCAATCCACCTTCATCTCGCCGGCTACCAGGTCGACGCTCAGCACACATTGCTCTGTATAGGGCAACAAGCGATCACGGTCATCCAGGCTACCTGGGCAAGGTTTGACGTACATCACATCGTTAGAGCCAGTCTCTAGCAGGTGATCGATTTTGCCGAGCAATTGCCCTTCTGTATCGATGACCTTGAGGCCTTCAAGCTCGTACCAGTAGTACTCGCCGTCGGTCAGTTCAGGGAACAGGCTGCGTGGAACGCAGATTTCGAATTCGCGAAGAAGACCTGCTTCATCACGGTCATCGAGACCCTTGATCTTCACAACCAGAAACTTGCCGTTCTGGGAACGACCACTGACCAGCTCTACCTGCCGCACATCAGCACCACGCCGAAGCGTGACTTTTTTGTAATCGAGCAGGTTGTCAATTGGATCCGTAAAGGAATACACCTTCACTTCGCCGCGTACGCCATGAATCGAAAAAATCTTGCCGATAACGATCAAATCATCAGCAGTTTCTGGCGTCACGCTCATATTGCTCAGGCCGCAACCTTAGCTTTTTCGTTTTCTTTAACCAACTGAGCAACACGCTCAGACAGTTGTGCACCAACGCCCAACCAGTAAGCGAGACGGTCTTCTTTAACGGAGAAACGAACTTCCTGACCACGGGCAACCGGGTTGAAGAAGCCAATTTGTTCCTTGTGGGAACCATCACGTGGGTTACGGCTGTCGGTAACGGTCAAGTGGTAAAACGGGCGCTTTTTGGAGCCGCCAAGGGCAAGACGGATTGTTAGCATGTGAACATCGTTCCTGTAGTCGGTGCTGCAAATCTAAATGCACAGCGGGCATAGGTGCCCGAAAGGCCGCATATTCTAAGGAATATCCGGACTTTTGCAAATGTCTTTTTCAGGCGCCTATGGGCCTGCGATGTAGATTTGCCATAAGGCCGCCACGAATGGCGACAGGTCAGCTCCCGCACAACGCGGGTTTGCCGGGTGTCTCGCAAGGTTGCGAGTTACCCGCACGCACGCGTGCGGGCGGGTAATTTACATTTTTGGCATGCCGCCGCCGGGCAACATTGAGCCCATGCCGCGCATCATTTTGGCCATTCCGCCTTTGGCAGAGAATTTTTTCATCATCTTTTGCATCTGCTTGTGCTGCTTGATCAAGCGGCCGATGTCCTGCACCTGAGTGCCGGAACCCATGGCAATACGACGTTTGCGCGAACCGCTGATCAGGTCAGGGTCACGACGCTCGGCCGGCGTCATGGAGTTGATGATGGCTTCCATTTGCTTGAACTGCTTTTCAGCTGCGCCCTGGGCATTGCCCATTTGCGCCAGATTGACACCGCCCATGTTCGGCAGTTTGTCCATGAGGCCGCCAAGGCCGCCCATGTTCTTCATCTGTTGCAGTTGGTCGCGGAAGTCTTCGAGGTCGAAGCCTTTACCTTTTTTAAGCTTTTTAGCCAGTTTGTCGGCTTTGTCTTTATCGAGCGTCTGTTCAGCTTGCTCGATCAGGCTGAGCACGTCGCCCATGCCCAGAATGCGCGAAGCAATACGGTCCGGGTGGAACGGCTCGAGCGCGTCGCTCTTCTCGCCCATACCGATGAACTTGATCGGCTTGCCGGTGATCGAGCGCACAGACAACGCCGCACCACCTCGGGCATCACCGTCGACCTTGGTCAGGATCACCCCGGTCAGCGGCAGCGCATCACCAAAGGCCTTGGCAGTGTTGGCCGCGTCTTGGCCGGTCATGGCGTCGACCACGAACAGGGTTTCGACCGGCTTGACCGCCGCGTGCAGCTCCTGAATCTCGGCCATCATCTCGGCGTCGATGTGCAGACGACCGGCGGTGTCGACGATCACGACATCGATGAATTTGAGCTTGGCTTCATTAATAGCCGCTTGCGCGATGGCCACTGGCTTCTGGCTGATATCGGACGGGAAGAACGTAACGCCCACTTCGCCCGCCAGGGTTTCCAGCTGTTTAATGGCCGCCGGACGGTAGACGTCGGCCGATACCACCATCACGGTTTTCTTTTTGCGCTCTTTAAGGAAGCGCGCCAGCTTGCCGGCGGTAGTGGTTTTACCCGCACCCTGCAAACCGGCCATCAGAACCACGGCGGGCGGCGCAACATTGAGGAGCAGGTCCTCGTTGGCAGCACCCATCAGGCTTTCGAGTTCGGCCTGGACGATTTTTACAAATGCCTGACCCGGCGTCAGGCTGCGCGACACTTCGGTGCCGACCGCGCGCTCTTTGACCGAGTTGACGAAGTCTTTGACCACCGGCAAAGCCACGTCGGCTTCCAGCAACGCCATGCGCACTTCACGCAGGGTGTCTTTAATATTGTCTTCGGTCAGCTTGGCCTTGCCGGTGACATGGCGCAGCGTCTGCGAGAGACGATCGGTTAAATTTTCAAACATGCGCGATCCTTTCAGGCCCAAAGTAGACCGGGGTAATTGCGGCCCAGCCCGTGTAAAACTGATGCTCGGCGAGCCTGCGGCGTGGGCAGGTCGCGGATTATAGCGAAGACTGGCCGCCGCGCACACCTTGGCGTCGCGTATGTGGTCTTTCGTGTACGGCCGGTTGTATGCCAAACTCAGCCCTTTCGGGCTTGCCTAACAGGATTTATGCTCCCCTTGTCACCCAGCTTGCTACCCAGCCTCGCCGCCGCCTGCTTATATGCCGCTGCGACCTTTTATCAAGGCAAATGCCTGCGCCAAGGCGCCAAGGCCAACAAACGCCTGTTGGTAACGCTCGGCATTCTTGCCGTCATCGCCCACGCCGCGAGCCTGTTTACCCATTTGCTGACACCGGCAGGCCTTGAGCTGGACTTTTTCAGCGCCGCGAGCCTGATTGCCGTGGCGGTAATTATCGTGACACTGGTGGCCTGCGCCCGCATCCCGGTCGAGAACCTGCTGCTACTGCTGTATCCGTTGGGGATATTCACTGTACTGATGTCGCAGTTCGCCCCCGCCGGCACTGTTCAGGTGGTCGATGAAGAGCCGGGGATCCTGCTGCACATCCTGCTGTCGATTCTGGCGTACGGCATGTTCACGATTGCCGTGTTCCAGGCATTGCTGCTGTCTTTGCAGAATTACCAGCTCAAGCACAAGCACCCCAAAGGCCTGATCAAAAACTTCCCGCCGCTGCAAACCATGGAAAGCCTGCTGTTTGGCTTCCTGTGGGCAGGCTGGTCGCTGCTGTCACTGTCGCTGATTTCTGGCTGGGTGTTCCTGGGCAACCTGTTTGCCCAGCATCTGGTGCACAAGACCCTGCTGGCTTGCCTGGCCTGGATTGTCTTTAGCGTGTTGCTGTGGGGGCGTAACCGCCTCGGCTGGCGCGGGCACAAAGCCATCCGCTGGACGCTTGCCGGTTTCTGCCTGTTAATGCTGGCCTACTTTGGCAGCAAACTGGTCCGTGAATACATTCTGCATATCTGACGGCGATGAATATGGATAGCTTGCCCCACGGTCCAGTGCTTGCAGTGTTGGCCCTGCTGTTTCTCGGCTTAGGCTTCTTTATTGGCAAAACGTCGCGCAAGACCGGCGCCAAGGCGCACCGCGACGCGCCGCAGCAGTCGCCCAGCGAAGTCCCGACCCGCGACGCCGAGCCCTCCAACAGCCGCCCCGGCCTGCTGTCGGGCATTCAGGCGCTGGACAACATCACCGTCAACGACATCCTGATTCCGCGCAGCGAAGTCGAAGGCCTGAACCTCGATGACCCGATCGAAGACCTGATCGAGCAATTGCGCCTGACCAAACGCACGCGCCTGCCGGTGTTTCACAACGACATCAATCAGGTCGAAGCCATCCTCAATACCCGGCACATCCAGCACATGCTGCCCGATGCCAGCCTGACCAAAGAAGCCTTGCTGGCGGTCTGCCACGAACCGTACTTCGTTCCCGAAAGCACCCCGCTGCAACTGCAACTGCTCAACTTTCATAAGCAGCAGCGCCGCATCGGCGTGGTGGTCGACGAATACGGTGAAGTGCTCGGCATTGTCACCCTGGAAGACATTCTCGAAGAGATCGTCGGCGAATTCGAAAACGAGCAAGACCTCGATAACCCGCACATTGAGCCGCTCCCCGATGGCCGCTATGTAGTCGATGGCGCCGCCAGCCTGCGCGAATTGAACAAAAGCCTGGGCTGGCACCTGCCCAGCGACGGCCCGAAAACCCTCAACGGTCTGGTCACTGAAGCGCTGGAGACCATCCCCGAAAGCACCGTGTGCCTGAAGATCGGCCACTACCGCCTCGAAATCCTCGCCACCGAAGACAACCGCGTCAGCCGTGTGCTGATCTGGCACGACAGCGTCAAGCTCGCGGCCTGATCACCATGTAAGGCCTTGTTACATTCGATTTGGCCTCCCTATAATCAATGCGCTTATCCAAGCCCCGCCGACACGCGTGCTACCCGCACCCAGCGCTGTCAGCGGGTGGCTGCACGTACAATCAGCGCTTGTTCCCATCCCGAACCGCGTTTACACCCAGCCTCAGGGCTCAACGACCATAACAATTGCTCCGGCATATCCAGCTTTCAGGGCGGATAGCGACCACGAGCTCATAACTGTCAGGGATATGCGCATGACTTCCAGCACCACTTACAGCGAAGCCTCGCCTGATAAACCGGCCAATTCCGCGACCCGCGTCGCGACGGCCAGCTTTATTGGCACGGCCATCGAGTTCTATGACTTTTATGTCTATGCCACGGCGGCAGCATTGGTCATTGGCCCGGTATTTTTCCCGCAAACATCCGGCACCGCACAAATGCTGTCGGCGTTTCTGACCTTTGGTATCGCCTTTCTCGCACGCCCGCTGGGTTCATTCCTGTTTGGCCACTTTGGTGACCGGGTCGGGCGTAAATCCACGCTGGTGGCGTCCCTGCTGCTGATGGGCGTGTGTACCACTTTGATCGGCGTGTTGCCGGGCTACGCCACCATTGGCGCCTGGGCCCCGATCCTGCTGTGCGTACTGCGCTTCGGGCAAGGCCTGGGGTTAGGCGGGGAATGGGGCGGCGCGGCCTTGCTGGCCACCGAAAACGCGCCAAAAGGCAAGCGCGCCTGGTTCGGCATGTTCCCGCAATTAGGTCCGTCGATTGGCTTTCTGGCTGCCAACGGCCTGTTCCTGATACTGGCCATGTCCCTCAGCGACGAACAGTTCCGCTCGTGGGGCTGGCGCATTCCGTTCCTGTTGAGCGCCGCGCTGGTGATGGTCGGCCTGTATGTGCGCCTGAAGCTGGAAGAAACCCCGGTGTTCGCCAAAGCCGTGGCGCAACACGAACGGGTAAAAATGCCGATCGTCGAGCTCTTTGCGCAATATTGGGCACCGATGCTGCTGGGCGCCGCCTCGATGGTGGTGTGTTATGCGCTGTTTTACATCTCCACGGTGTTTTCGCTGAGTTATGGCGTAGCAACCCTGGGCTACACCCGCGAAACCTTCCTGGGCCTGCTGTGCTTTGCCGTGCTGTTTATGGCCGCGGCAACACCGCTGTCGGCCTGGGCCAGCGATCGTTACGGGCGCAAGCCGGTGCTGGTGGTCGGTGGCGTGCTGGCGATTCTGTCCGGCTTTTTGATGGAACCGCTGCTCACCCACGGCACCACGTGGGGCGTGGCGCTGTTCTTGTGCATTGAGCTGTTTTTGATGGGCGTGACCTTCGCCCCCATGGGCGCCCTGCTGCCTGAACTGTTCCCGACCCGCGTGCGTTACACCGGCGCGTCGGCAGCCTATAACCTGGGCGGGATTGTCGGCGCATCGGCCGCACCGTTCTTCGCCCAGAAGCTGGTGGCGATGGGCGGTTTGAGCTGGGTGGGCGGGTATGTCTCGGGCGCAGCGGTGCTCAGCTTGATCGCTGTGCTGTGCCTGAAGGAAACCAGAGAAGCGGACCTGAACAAGGTCGCATAACGACTGTAGGAGCGAGCTTGCCTCGCGATCTTTTAAAGCTCAAAAGATCGCGAGACAAGCTCGCTCCTACAGGTCGGGTTACAGCTCTACAACAACCGCTTGGGCGGCGCGGGTGGCTTTGGCGCGGGCCGCTTCAATCGACTCGTCACGGGCCAGGGCAACGCCCATGCGGCGCTGACCATTGACTTCTGGCTTGCCAAACAAGCGCAGCGCGGTGTCCGGCTCGCTCAGGGCGGCGCCGAGGTTGGCGAATGCGGTCTGGGTCGACTGACCTTCTACCAGAATCACGGCCGAAGCCGATGGGCCGAACTGACGGATCAACGGGATCGGCAAGCCCAGAATGGCGCGGGCGTGCAGTGCAAACTGTGACAAGTCTTGCGAGATCAGGGTCACCAGACCGGTGTCATGGGGGCGCGGCGACACTTCGCTGAACCACACCTGATCGCCTTTGATAAACAGCTCAACGCCAAACAGGCCACGACCGCCCAGCGCTTCAGTCACCGCTTTGGCAACGCGCTCGGACTCAGCCAGAGCGATCGGGCTCATGGCCTGTGGCTGCCAGGATTCCTGATAATCGCCCTTCTCTTGACGATGGCCGACCGGCGCACAGAAAGTTGTGCCGCCTACGTGGCGCACGGTGAGCAAGGTGATTTCGTAATCGAAGTCGATAAAGCCTTCGATGATGACCCGGCCTTTGCCCGCACGACCGCCTTCTTGGGCGTAGTCCCAAGCCTTTTGCACGTCGTCAGCGCTGCGCAGCAGGCTCTGGCCTTTGCCGGACGAGCTCATCACCGGCTTAACCACGCATGGGAAGCCCAGGTCCTCGACCGCTTTGCTGTAGTCCTCGAAGGTGTCAGCGAAGTGATACGGCGAGGTTGGCAAGTCCAGCTCTTCAGCGGCCAGGCGGCGGATGCCTTCGCGGTTCATGGTCAGCGACGTGGCACGCGCGGTCGGGATCACGGTAAAGCCTTCGGTTTCCAGCTCAACCAGCGTCGCAGTGGCGATGGCTTCGATTTCCGGAACGATGAAGTGCGGCTTTTCCAGCTCGATGACGGCACGCAGCGCAGCGCCGTCGAGCATGTTGATCACGTGGCTGCGGTGCGCAACCTGCATGGCCGGGGCATTGGCATAGCGATCAACGGCGATCACTTCAACGCCCAGGCGCTGCAATTCGATGACGACTTCTTTACCCAGCTCGCCGCAGCCACACAGCAATACGCGGGTCGCGGTCGGCGACAGTGGAGTTCCGATACGGGTCATTTCAGGTCCTCAAGGAAGCAAATCATCGAAGGCGCGTGCAACGCTCGCGCCTGCCGGGAAGAAAGGCCAGCATTTTACATGATCCAGCGTGTCAGGCTTTAGCTTGGTTGGCTTTGCGCAACCGCCAGGCCATGGCCAGCCAGACACAGGTCACACCGGCAAATTTTGAAGCCATCGCGGTGATGATCACGCCGGGGGTAAAGGCATCGATCATGCCGAAGAAGATAAAGGTATCAATCGGGATGCTCAGCGCCGAGCTGATCCACAGACGGTCATGCAACGGCCGCTTGGTGATACTGAACACCAGCCAATCAATGCATTCGGACACCGCAAAGGCGGTGGCACTGGCCAGGGCAATCGAGGGATCGGAGGTGATATAGGACAACACCAGCGCGACCAGCATGGCTATCAACGCGCCATGACCGAAACGGGTTTGCACCATGTCGCGCAGCACAAAGACCAAGCCACCCCAGGCTGACCAGATGATGTCCAGGTGCGGCGCCGAGGAGAACGCGTAGTTGATCAGCACAACGCTGGCGATGTAAGCGATTAGAAACAGCATGGTTGCGGGTGGCACCTCAAATTAAGGCGCACAGGGTACTTGAGTCATGCCCTTTTTTGTAGCCGCTGCCGCAGGCTGCGATGGGTTGCGCAGCAGCCCCAGGATTTTGAAGCCCCTTCGGGCCTTATCGCAGCCTGCGGCAGCGGCTACAAAGCAATTACTGACCGCCCAACACCCACATCACGCCGCTGGATTTGGCCCGTTCATGACACAAGGCCAGCACTTCGCGGCGCTCGGGGTTGGTCATGCGGCTCCAACGGGTGATTTCGGCCACGGTGCGCTGGCAGCCGGTGCAGATGTCATCGTCGTCCAGTGCGCAAATGCTCACGCACGGCGAAGCGACTGGGCGATCGGCATCACTCATCGTCTTGCACCGCCAGGTCGCGGGCATAGCGCTGGCCGTTTTTCACATAGCTGGCCGCGCTGGCTTCGAGCATTTTTTTCTGTTCTTCGGTCAGCTCACGCACCACTTTGCCCGGCGAGCCCATGACCAGCGAACCATCCGGGATCTCCTTGCCTTCGCCGATCAGCGAGTTGGCGCCGATGATGCAGTGTTTGCCGATTTTAGCGCCGTTGAGGATGACCGCATTAATGCCGATCAGGCTGTAATCGCCCACGGTGCAGCCATGCAACATGGCGTTATGGCCGATGGTCACGCCCGTGCCCAAGGTCAGCGGGTAGCCCATGTCGGTGTGCATCACCGCGCCGTCCTGCACGTTACTGTGCTTGCCGATCAGGATCAGTTCGTTATCGCCGCGCAACACAGCGTTAAACCAGACACTGGCGCCCTCCTCCAGACGGACCTTGCCGATCAGGGTGGCATTGGGGGCCGCCCAACTGTCGGGATGTGTGTCGACACGGGAATCGCCCAAGCGATATTTCATACTGATGTCCTCAAGGCAGGCGTGGCTGTCTGCAGACAGCTCTATACATTGATAAAACGTTCAGGCGGGGTGTGCAGGCTGATGTTGACGTCGTCGTACAGCAGGTTCATCAACTCAACGATCATGATCGCCGACAGGCCCCAGATCTTGTAAACACCAAAACGGTAACTGGGCACATACCAGCTGCGCCCCTGGTAATCGATACGGTGGGTGTGCTCGCGCGGGTCCTGGCGGAAAAAATCCAGCGGCACGCTGAACACCGCCGCAATCTCGGCATCGTTGGCCAGATACTCGACGTAGTCCGGGACCAGCCCCACATAAGGCGTGACACGGATACCGTGCAATGAGACCAAAGGGCTGAGAGGCCCGACGACCTCGACCAGCCCCGGCGGCAAACCGATTTCTTCTTCAGCTTCACGCAGGGCAGTAAACACCAGGTCCGGGTCTTCGGGGTCGCGGCGCCCGCCCGGAAAAGCCACTTCACCGCCGTGAGTCGACAACCCGCTGGCACGCAGGGTCAAAATCAGTTCAGGCTTGTCACTGCGCGTCACCGGCAACAGTACCGCGGCCTCCGGAAAGCTGCGGTCTGTTTCCAGCGTCCGTGGGGTGTAGCGACTCATACGGCTAAGTAGCTCATCCAGCATAGGTCATCTCGATCCGTCACTTATCGGGCATCATGCACCAAATTGCCCAAGGCACCCAAGCCCCAGACTGTCGCAGGGCACAAAGTGGGGCTTGCCGTAAATTCGTCTCAGCCCCAAGATAGGCGCCACAGCGCGAGAGCACAGCATGAAATTTTGCAGTCAGTGCGGCAACTCTGTCAGCCAACATATCCCGCAGGGCGATTCGCGCCTGCGTTATGTCTGCGACCACTGCCACACGATTCATTACCAGAACCCGAATATTGTCGCCGGCTGCCTGCCCACCTGGGGCACGCAAGTGCTGCTGTGCCGTCGCGCCATCGAACCGCGCAAAGGCTTCTGGACACTGCCCGCAGGCTTTATGGAAAACGGCGAAACAGTCGAACAGGCCGCCCGCCGCGAAACCCTCGAAGAAGCGTGCGCCCAGGTTCAGCAGTTGGCGATCTACACGCTGATTGATGTACCCCACATTAATCAGGTGCATATTTTCTACCGCGCCCAATTGCAAAGCCCCGACTTTGCCGCTGGTGAAGAAAGCCTCGAAGTGCGGTTGTTTGATGAGGCCGATATCCCTTGGTCCGAGTTAGCTTTTCGCACGGTGAGCCGTACCCTAGAATGCTTTTTTTCTGATCGCCCGACACAGGCTTACCCTGTGCGCAGCGAGGCGGTGCCACCGCTGCCAGAGTCGATAACACCCCCACAATAATGATGCTCGCCTTGTACCTCAGGAATACCTCCCTAATGCGCTGGTTGCTTGCTGCACTTTGCCTGTCGTTTGCCGTTACTTGCCAAGCCGCTGTAGTCATGACTATCAACGGTAAGCCCGTCGACAAAGAACAGGTGCTTAAACCACCCCAAGCGTCACAACGGACCAGTGCCAGCAAAACGGTCGACAAGATCCTGGTGATCAAGTCTGCGCGCAGGCTCGAGCTGATCAGCGATGGAAAAGTGATCAGAAGCTATCGCATCTCATTGGGCAAACAGCCTAAAGGGCCAAAATTACAGGAAGGCGACAAACGCACCCCCGAAGGGCTGTACTGGGTGGATTGGCGCAAGCGCAGCGACAAGTTCAACCTGGCCATGCACATCAACTACCCCAACATCACCGATGCCGCCAAGGCTCGGCGTGAAGGGGTGAATCCGGGGTCGATGATCATGATTCACGGCACGCCAGACTCGGAAGACAACCCCGAAGAGCTGTTTCACACGCTGGACTGGACCGATGGCTGCATCGCCATGAAGAACTACGAAATGCGCGAAGTCTGGAACATGGTCAAAGACGGCACGATGGTTGAGATACGCCCTTAACCTGCAAAAACGCCGCCCACTAAAAAGCCCGCTGCCCCCATAAGGGCCAGCGGGCTTTTTTATGCAGCGCCGGGTTAGATATCAGCCAGGCGCCACACCTCGTATGCAGGTGTTTCATACGGGTGGCTGTGCTTGAGCGCAGCCACCACGGCCTCAATCAACTCATCTGCCACGACCAGCTCAACTTTCCATTCGCCGACATACTCGACCTGACCGGTTTGCCCGATAAACGGCTGACTGCCGTCCAGCGCACGAAACTGGCCCTGCCCCATGGTCTGCCAGGCGCAGTGGTCATAGCTGCCGATGCGACCGCCACCGGCGGCGAACACTGCATCCTTGACCACGTCAACATGGCTTGGCGGAACGAAAAAGCTGAGCTTGTACATACCTTAATCGACCCAGACGCGAGCGTTACGGAACATGCGCAACCATGGCGCATCTTCGTTCCACTCTTCAGGACGCCACGAGTTCTGCACGGCGCGGAACACACGCTCAGGGTGCGGCATCATGATCGTCACACGGCCATCACGGCTGGTGAGACCGGTAATGCCACGCGGCGAGCCGTTCGGGTTGGCCGGGTAGTTTTCAGTGACCTTGCCGTGGTTGTCGACGAAACGCAGGGCAACGGTGCCCGACAGATCGGCTTGCAACAGCGCTTCAGGGCTGGCGAACTCTGCGTGGCCTTCACCGTGAGCGATGGCGATTGGCATGCGCGAACCGGCCATGCCCTGCAGGAAGATCGAGTTCGACTCTTGCACTTGAACCATGGCAACACGGGCTTCGAATTGCTCGGAGCGGTTACGCACAAAGTGCGGCCACAACTCGCTGCCCGGAATCAGTTCGCTGAGGTTGGACATCATCTGGCAACCGTTGCACACACCCAGGCTGAAGCTGTCGGTACGCTCGAAGAAGCCCTGGAAAGCATCACGTGCGCGGGCGTTGAACAAGGCCGACTTGGCCCAGCCTTCACCGGCACCCAGTACGTCGCCGTAAGAGAAACCACCGCACGCTACCAGACCCTTGAACTCGTTCAGGTCGACACGGCCGGCCAGAATGTCGCTCATGTGCACGTCGATCGCGTTGAAACCGGCACGGTCAAACGCCGCTGCCATTTCAACCTGACCGTTAACGCCCTGCTCACGCAGAACGGCAACTTGTGGGCGAATGCCTTTTTTGATGTACGGCGCGCTGATGTTGGCGTTGACGTCAAAGCTCAACTGAGCGGTCAGGCCCGGGTTGTCTTCTTCCAGCAGCACGTCGAATTCTTGCTGTGCGCAGTCTGCGTTGTCACGCATACGCTGGATCTGGAAGCTGGTTTCAGCCCACTGGCGCTGCAACTCGCCGCGCTGGCCAACAAACACTTTGTCACCGTGGAAGCTGATGGTGACTTCGCTGTTGTTCAGCGGCTGACCAATCACGTCCACGCATTCACCCAGACCCGCCGCGCTGAACTGTGCGAGCACGTCAGCGGTAGCGTCCTGGCGAACCTGGATCACGGCACCCAGCTCTTCGTTGAACAGCACGGCCGGCAATTGACCAACGCTGTCGGCCAGGCAATCGAGGATCAGGTTCAGACCGCAGTGACCGGCAAAGGCCATTTCCATCACGGTAGTCAGCAAACCGCCATCGGAACGGTCGTGGTAAGCCAGCAGATGACCATCAGCGTTCAAGCCTTGAATCACGGCGAAGAAGGCCTTGAGGTCTTCTGCGTCGTCAACGTCCGGGGCTTGTTTACCAAGCTTGCCGTAGGTCTGGGCCAGGATCGAAGCGCCCATACGGTTTTGGCCACGGCCCAGATCGATCAGGATCAGATCGGTCAGGCCTTTGTCCATGCGCAGTTCTGGGGTCAGGGTACGGCGAACATCGAGAACCGGGGCGAAACCGGTGACGATCAGCGACAGCGGCGAGGTCACGCTCTTGTCGGTGCCTTCATCGTTCCAGCGGGTTTGCATCGACATCGAGTCTTTGCCCACCGGAATGGTGATGCCCAGCTC
This sequence comes from Pseudomonas sp. PS01297, assembly GCF_029959305.1. Taxonomy (NCBI): domain Bacteria; kingdom Pseudomonadati; phylum Pseudomonadota; class Gammaproteobacteria; order Pseudomonadales; family Pseudomonadaceae; genus Pseudomonas; species Pseudomonas sp. PS01297. The sequence goes on along the minus strand of NZ_JASCPQ010000055.1, from coordinate 5,725 downwards.
AGGGCACAGTTCCATGCCGACCGCTTTTACGGTGTCGTACAAACGCGCGTCTTCACCTGGGTGGCCAGCCGCCGACATCCAGTTAGCAGACAGTTTGATGTCAGAGATTTTGCCAATTCGCGAGGCCGCGATGTTGGTCAGGGTTTCACCGATGGCCATGCGGCCCGACGCCGGAGCATCAAGCAGTGCCAGCGGCGTACGCTCGCCCATGGCCATGGCTTCGCCGGTGTACACGTCAAAGCTGGTCGCGGTGACGGCAACGTCTGCTACCGGCACCTGCCACGGGCCGACCATTTGATCACGGGCAACCAGGCCGGTGATGGTACGGTCGCCGATGGTGATCAGGAAGCTCTTGCTGGCGACTGCCGGGTGGTGCAGAACGCGCTCGATGCACTCGCCCACGTTCAGCGCTGCCGGATCGAAGTCATCGCCCAGCTCGGCTTCACGTACTACCGAACGGTGCATGCGTGGCGCCTTGCCCAGCAACACTTCCAGTGGCATGTCTACCGGGCTGTTGCCGAAATGGCTGTCGGTGACGGTCAGTTGTGGCTCGGCAGTTGCCTCGCCCACCACGGCAAACGGGCAACGCTCACGTTCGCAGATGGCCTGGAAGCGCTCGAAGTCTTCAGCGCTGACTGCCAGAACGTAACGTTCTTGGGATTCGTTACTCCAGATTTCGTGCGGGGCCATGCCCGGCTCGTCGTTTGGAATGTTGCGCAGTTCGAAACGGCCACCACGGTCGCCGTCGTTGACCAGCTCAGGGAAGGCGTTGGACAGACCGCCCGCACCCACGTCGTGGATGAAGCTGATCGGGTTTTTGTCACCCAGTTGCCAGCAACGGTCGATCACTTCCTGGCAGCGGCGTTCCATTTCCGGGTTTTCGCGCTGTACCGAAGCGAAGTCCAGGTCGGCCGAGCTTGCGCCAGTAGCCATGGACGAGGCAGCACCGCCGCCCAGGCCGATCAACATGGCCGGGCCACCCAGCACGATCAGCTTGGCGCCAACGGTGATTTCGGCTTTTTGTACGTGTTCGGCGCGGATGTTGCCCATGCCGCCCGCCAACATGATGGGCTTGTGGTAACCGCGCACTTCATCACCGTGCGGGGTGGTGATGGACTGCTCGAAGGTACGGAAGTAACCGGTCAGGGCCGGACGGCCGAACTCGTTGTTGAACGCCGCGCCACCCAGCGGGCCTTCAATCATGATGTCCAGCGCCGTCACGATGCGCTCTGGCTTGCCGTACGGCACTTCCCACGGCTGGGTAAAGCCCGGGATTTGCAGGTTGGACACGGTAAAGCCGGTCAGGCCTGCCTTTGGCTTGGCGCCACGGCCGGTTGCACCTTCGTCACGAATTTCGCCACCGGAACCGGTCGCGGCACCCGGGAACGGGGCAATGGCGGTTGGGTGGTTGTGCGTTTCAACCTTCATCAGAATGTGCACAGGCTCCTGCACCGCGCCGTACTGGCGGGTTTCAGGGTTCGGGAAGAAACGCCCGCCAACGCTACCGACGATCACCGATGCGTTGTCTTTATAAGCCGACAGAACGCCTTCGCTGTGCATCACGTAGGTGTTTTTGATCATGCCAAACAGGCTTTTTTCCTGGCTTTGGCCGTCGATGTCCCAACTGGCGTTGAAGATCTTGTGGCGGCAATGCTCGGAGTTCGCCTGGGCAAACATCATCAGTTCGATGTCGTGCGGGTTTCGGCCCAGACCATTGAACGCATTGACCAGGTAGTCGATTTCGTCTTCAGCCAGCGCCAGGCCCAACTCGACGTTGGCTTTTTCCAGCGCGGCGCGACCGCCACCCAGCACATCAATGGCGGTCAGCGGCTTTGGCTCGGCATGGCTGAACAGACCGGCAGCCTGCTCCAGGTCGCCCAGTACGATTTGGGTCATGCGGTCATGCAGAACCGATGCAATCAGTTCGGCATCGGCGTCGCTGAACTGGCCAGCCACATAAAAAGCAATGCCGCGTTCCAGGCGCTGGATTTTCGCCAGGCCACAGTTACGGGCAATATCGCTGGCCTTGCTCGACCAAGGAGAAATGGTGCCAAACCGCGGCAACACCAAAAACAGTCGGCCATTTGGCTCTTGGACCGGCACGCTTGGGCCGTACTTCAGGAGACGAGCCAGTACCTGCTGTTCATCGCTGGTCAGATCACCGGTGACATCGGCAAAGTGGGCGAACTCAGCATACAAACCACTGACAGCCGGAACCTTGAGGCTCAGTTGTGCAAGGAGTTTGCTGTGGCGAAAGGCAGAAAGGGCAGGAGCGCCGCGCAGGATCAACATCTTCGGGACAGCCTCGGGAGGGGTGTGCTTTGAGGCCCGGCATTCTAGCCTAAACCTTCGGTCACGGCACCCGAAACGGCACACTAGACGTACGCCAAACGTCGTTAATCGACCAAATCCTTATTCTTTATGGCTATCAGCGTGTAAACAGATGGTCGGTAATGATCTTTAGACCCCGTTCCAACCCCCATTCCACAGGGGTTACAGCGTTTTGGGCGGCTGTTATCAGAATGCCCACAGATTGTCGAGATATGGCACCCGTGCTGCTTTGCGTATACTGCGCGCATGTTTTCTCTAACTGCATTCCGCCAGCGTGGGGCCAAGTGGCTGCTCGTAACCGGACTCTTCCTGATGCTCGGTGCCTGCGTTGAAAAACCCAGCACCCTTGAGCGCGTAAAGGAGGATGGGGTACTGCGGGTGATCACCCGTAACAGCCCGGCCACCTATTTTGAAGATCGCAACGGCGAAACCGGCTTTGAATACGAGTTGGTCAAGCGCTTTGCCGACGACCTGGGCGTCAAGCTGGAAATCGAAACGGCTGACAACCTCGACGACCTTTTCAACAAACTGGGCCAACCTGACGGCCCGGTTTTAGCTGCTGCCGGTCTGGTCAGCAGCGATAACCGCCTCGCACAAGCCAAGTTTTCTCACCCGTACCTCGAAGTCACGCCGCAGATCATTTACCGCAACGGGCAATCACGCCCTACCACGGCGGCCGATCTGGTCGGCAAGCGCATTACCGTACTCAAGGGCAGTTCCCACGCCGAACAGCTCGCCGAACTTAAAAAGCAATATCCCGGTATCGAATATGACGAGTCCGACGCCGTTGAAGTCGTCGACTTGCTGCGCATGGTCGATGAAGGGCAGATCGACCTGACCCTGGTCGATTCCAACGAAATGGCCATGAACCAGGTGTACTTCCCCAACGTACGCGTGGCCTTTGATTTGGGCGATGCCCGCAGCCAGCGCTGGGCCGTGGTCGCAGGCGAAGACAACAGCCTGCTTAACGAGATCAACACCTACCTGGACAAGGTCGAGAAAAACGGCACCCTGCAGCGCCTTAAAGACCGCTACTACGGCCACGTTGATGTATTGGGCTATGTGGGCGCCTACACCTTTGCCCAACACTTGCAACAACGCTTGCCCAAATACGAAGTGTTCTTCAAGGATGCCGCGAAAAAAGAACAGATTGACTGGCGTCTGCTGGCAGCCATGGGCTATCAGGAATCCTTGTGGCAAGCCGCCGTAACCTCTAAAACCGGGGTTCGCGGGCTGATGATGCTGACCCAGAACACTGCGCAGGCCATGGGCGTATCTAACCGGCTGGACCCCAAGCAAAGCATTATGGGGGGCGCCAAGTACCTGGCTTATATCAAGGACCAACTGGACAGTGATATCGCCGAGCCAGACCGTACCTGGTTTGCACTGGCGGCCTACAACGTGGGCACGGGGCATCTGGATGACGCACGCAAACTGGCGGCCAAAGAAGGCCTGAACCCGAACAAGTGGCTGGACGTGAAGAAAATCCTGCCTCGCCTTGCGCAGAAGCAGTGGTACAGCAAAACCAAATATGGCTACGCCCGTGGCGGCGAGCCTGTGCACTTCGTGGCCAACATCCGTCGTTACTACGACATCCTCACCTGGGCCACACAGCCGCAGCTTGAAGGCGACCAAGTGGCCGACGGCAAACTGCACATCCCCGGCATCGACAAGACCAAGCCCAAAGAAGAACCGCAGCTGTAACGCACGCTATCGCTTAGGGGCAGATCACACTGTAGGAGCGAGCTTGCCTCGCGATCTTTTGACCTTTGAAAAGATCGCGAGGCAAGCTCGCTCCTACAGGTTTTGAATATGTCTTAGGCTTTTGAGGCCGCCAGAATCAAAGCTTTCATCTCGGAAACGGCCGATTTGAAGCCCACGAACAGTGCATGGGCAACCAATGCATGGCCAATGTTCAGTTCGTTGATGCCCTTGATCGCCGCCACGGCTTCGACGTTGTGGTAGTGCAGGCCATGCCCGGCGTTCACAATCAGCCCCTGCCCCAGGCCAAAGGCCACGCCATCAGCCACGCGTTGCAGTTCTTCTGCCACGTCAGTCGGGCTCTGGGCATCGGCATAACGACCGGTATGCAGTTCGATGGCGGGAGCGCCCACACGGCGCGACGCTTCGATCTGGCGCTCGTCCGCGTCAATAAACAGCGAAACCTCGCTGCCAATTTTGCTCAGACGCTCAACAGCAGCCTTGATCCGCGCTTCTTGCCCGGCAACATCCAGACCGCCTTCGGTGGTCAGTTCTTGACGGGTTTCAGGGACGAGGCAGATATGCGCCGGGCGAATGCGCTCGGCAAACGCCATCATCTCTTCAGTCACGCCCATTTCGAAGTTCATGCGCGTTTGCAGCACATCCTTGAGCAGCAGGACATCGCGCTCTTGAATGTGGCGACGGTCTTCGCGCAGATGCACGGTGATGCCGTCGGCCCCCGCCTCTTCCGCGTCCAGAGCCGCTTTTACCGGGTCCGGGTAACGCGTGCCTCGCGCCTGACGCAGCGTAGCTACGTGGTCGATGTTCACGCCAAGAAGAATGCGATTGCTTGTGGTCACGAGGGCTCTCCTGAAGAGTTGAAGATTCGGCGCACAGCATACCGGTCTATTCAGGGCTTGCGAAACAACTCACGACTGGCCAGGGGCTTACCGGCCAAATGAACGGCCAATGCCTGACGCATCAGTCGCTTGGCAGCAGACAAGGCGCCCGTTGCAGTCCAGTCGGCTTGCGCCATGGCCAGCAGCTCAACACCGTTGAACAACCCCGGCTGCAGCAACCAGACACGCTCAAGCCCGGCATCCACTTGCAGGCGATACAGGCCATCGGCCTCGATTGCACCGCCGTGGATGTCTTCGGTCAGCGAAAAGCTGTAACCCAGGTCGTCCAGCAGCCGCCATTCGAACGCCCGCAGCAAGGGTTCCAACGGCCGCCCTTCGGCCAAGGCCAGCAAGGTAGCAGCGTAGTGATCGAACACCGCAGGGTGCGGGTCTTCGGCGGGGAGCAGGCGCACCAGCAGTTCATTGAGATAGAGCCCGCTGAACAGGGCTTCACCATTGAGCCAGGTCGAAACGCCTGCGCTTTCCATGCGCCCGACATTTTTCAGCTCGCCGCGACCATGGAACTCGATTTCCAGCGGTACAAACGGCCGGGCCAAGGTGCCCGCCTTGCCCCGCGCATTACGCAGCACGGCACGCAGACGACCTTGCGGCGTGATGAAGTCCACCAGCGCGCTGGTTTCACGGTAAGGGCGACTGTGCAAGACGTAAGCGAGTTGAGGGACGATGGATTTGCCGGACATGGGCGATCAGCTTTATCAGAAGTCTAATGTGGGAGCGGGCTTGCTCGCGATAGCATCAACTCGGCAAGGCAGGCAGACCGGTTGATGCTATCG
>NZ_JASCPQ010000054.1:0-36707 GCF_029959305.1 Pseudomonas sp. PS01297 | reverse complement strand
AGCTGGCCTCGCGATCTTTTAAAAGATCAAAAGATCGCGAGGCAAGCTCGCTCCTACGCGGGGATCAGCGGTTAGCCCAGCGCAGCCGCAGCCATTCAAGGTCTTCGGGGCGGGTGACTTTGATGTTGTCTGAACGGCCTTCGATCAGGCGTGGCGCCTGCCCCGCCCATTCCATTGCCGAGGACTCGTCGGTAATGGTCGCATCCGACACCAGGCTGTCAGCCAAGGCGCGGTGCAGCGCACCCAACCGAAACATCTGCGGCGTGTAGGCCTGCCAGATCAAGCTGCGGTCGACGGTTTCGACTGCCCGGCCGTTTTTGTCCACGCGTTTGAGCGTGTCTCGCGCCGGAACCGCCAGCAAACCACCCACCGGGTCGTCGGCCAGTTCGTAGAGCAGCTTGTCGAGGTCTTCGCGTGACAAATTGGGCCGCGCAGCATCGTGCACTAGCACCCAGTCATCATCACTGGCGCCCTGCGCATGCAGGTACAACAAGGCGTTCAACACCGAATCGGCACGCTCGCGGCCACCGTCAACCCGGGCAATACGCGGGTCGGCAGCACATCGCAAAGAGGGCCAGAACGGATCATCAAACGCCAGACTGACCACCAAACCTTTAAGGCCAGGGTGATCAAGGAAACAGCCAAGGCTGTGTTCAAGAATACTGCGCCCGCCCAACTGCAAATATTGCTTGGGACGGTCTGCGGCCATACGGGCACCCACGCCCGCGGCAGGAATCACGGCCCAAAAGGCCGGTGATGCGATTCTCATTGGGCCAACTGGTAGAGGGTTTCGCCCTCTTTAACCATTCCCAATTCATGGCGGGCCCGTTCTTCAACGGTCTCCATGCCTTTTTTCAACTCGAGGACTTCCGCATCCAGCACGCGGTTACGCTCCAACAGCACTTCGTTTTCAGCATGCTGATCAGCAATTTGCTGCGTCAGGTCTGTCACCTGCGCCAAACTCCCATTCCCCACCCACAGGCGATACTGCAGGCCAGCCAGAAGCAAGAGCAAAATGAGGAACAACCAATTGGGACTGCGCATCGAATATCAGGTATCCAGTGAAAAGACAGCCATGCCGACAAACGTAAACAACCAACAGTACAAAGCCTGGAAGAACCAGGCTTGTACTTGATAAGCATCAGGTTAGTGTCAAAACACCCACGATGGCGAGTTTTCTGACACAACCTGTTGTCTTTTTACCACCAACTGCTTAGCCGCGGAACTCGCCACGACCGTTGTACTTGGCTTTAGTACCCAATTGCTCTTCGATACGCAGCAATTGGTTGTACTTGGAAACGCGGTCCGAACGGCACAGGGAACCGGTTTTGATCTGACCCGCCGAGGTGCCCACTGCCAGGTCGGCAATGGTGGAGTCTTCGGTTTCGCCGGAACGGTGCGAGATTACAGCAGTGTAACCCGCAGCCTTGGCCATCTGGATGGCTTCCAGGGTTTCGGTCAGAGTGCCGATCTGGTTGAACTTGATCAGGATCGAGTTGGCGATGTTTTTATCGATGCCCTCTTTCAGGATCTTGGTGTTGGTTACGAACAGGTCGTCACCTACCAGCTGAACTTTCTCACCGATTTTGTCGGTCAGAATTTTCCAGCCATCCCAGTCAGACTCGTCCAGACCGTCTTCGATGGAGATGATCGGGTAGCGCTGAGTCAGACCTTTCAGGTACTCGGCGAAACCTTCGGAGCTGAACACCTGACCTTCGCCGGACAGGTTGTATTTGCCGTCTTCGTAGAACTCGCTGGCCGCGCAGTCCAGTGCCAGGGTCACGTCAGTGCCCAGGGTGTAACCGGCGTTGGCGATCGCTTCGGAGATCACTTTCAGTGCATCTTCGTTGGACGCCAGGTTAGGTGCGAAACCACCTTCGTCGCCCACTGCGGTGTTCAGGCCACGGGCCTTGAGCACAGCTTTGAGGTGATGGAAGATTTCGGTGCCCATGCGCAGTGCGTCGGAGAAGGTCTTGGCGCCAACCGGCTGAACCATGAACTCCTGGATATCGACGTTGTTATCAGCGTGTTCGCCACCGTTGATGATGTTCATCATCGGGACCGGCATCGAGTAAACACCCGGCGTGCCGTTCAGGTTGGCGATGTGCGCGTACAGCGGCAGGTCCTGGTCCTGAGCCGCAGCCTTGGCTGCTGCCAAAGACACCGCCAGGATTGCGTTAGCGCCCAGCGAGCCTTTGTTTTCAGTGCCGTCCAGCGCGATCATCGCGTGGTCCAGCGCTTTTTGATCAACTGGGTCTTTACCCAGCAGCAAGTCGCGAATCGGGCCGTTGATGTTGGCAACCGCTTTCAGCACGCCTTTGCCCAGGTAACGGCTCTTGTCGCCATCACGCAGCTCCAACGCTTCGCGCGAGCCAGTGGAAGCACCGGAAGGCGCGCAAGCACTGCCGATGATGCCGTTGTCGAGAAGCACGTCGGCTTCCACAGTGGGATTGCCACGGGAGTCGAGAACTTCACGACCTTTGATGTCGACGATTTTTGCCATTGTTATAAGCACTCCAAAGTTGACGAAAACGACGCAGCTGAGGGAAATCTGGTTATCGCCGGCAAGGATCGAAAAACGGGCAGCCTTGCGGACGATAAAGCCCGGGCCACAAGGGCCCGAGAAATCGTGCGGTACTTTACCGGAGAAAAGCGGATCAGGCCGTTTCTATTGTCGGAAAACTTTTAACCAACTCATCCAGCGACTTCAGTTGAGCCAGGAAAGGCTCAAGCTTGTCCAGACGCAAGGCGCAAGGGCCATCGCATTTGGCATTGTCAGGATCCGGATGCGCCTCAAGGAACAGACCGGCCAGGCCCTGGCTGATGCCAGCTTTGGCGAGGTCAGTGACCTGGGCACGACGACCACCGGCAGAATCGGAGCGACCACCAGGCATTTGCAGCGCGTGGGTCACGTCGAAAAATACCGGGTATTCAAATTGCTTCATGATGCCGAAGCCCAGCATGTCGACCACAAGGTTGTTGTAGCCAAAGCTTGAGCCACGCTCACAGAGGATCAACTGATCGTTGCCCGCTTCTTCGCACTTGCTCAGGATGTGCTTCATTTCCTGAGGCGCAAGGAATTGGGCTTTTTTGATGTTGATCACGGCACCGGTCTTGGCCATGGCCACGACCAGGTCAGTCTGGCGCGACAGGAAAGCCGGCAGCTGGATGATGTCGCAGACCTCGGCGACCACGGCTGCTTGCGCAGGCTCGTGGACGTCGGTGATCACCGGCACACCAAACGCTTGCTTGATGTCCTGAAAAATCCGCATGCCCTCTTCCAGGCCGGGGCCACGGTAAGAGTTGATCGATGAACGGTTAGCCTTGTCGAAACTGGCCTTGAATACGTAAGGGATACCGAGCTTTTCGGTAACACGCACGTATTCTTCGCACACCTGCATGGCCATATCACGGCTTTCCAGCACGTTCATGCCACCGAACAAGACCATTGGCTTGTCGTTGGCAATGTCGATATTGCCTACGCGGATAATTTTTTGCGCCATGCTGATTAAGCCTTCTTCTCGTGTTGCGCCAATGCTGCTTTAACGAAACCGCTGAACAGAGGGTGACCATCACGAGGAGTCGAGGTGAACTCCGGGTGGAACTGGCACGCCACGAACCAAGGATGATCCGGTGCTTCAACCACTTCTACCAGTGCGCCGTCACCGGAACGACCGGTCACTTTCAAGCCCGCTTCGATCAGTTGTGGCAGCAGATTGTTGTTCACTTCATAGCGATGACGATGACGTTCAACAATCACGTCCTTGGCATAGCAATCATGAACCTTGGAGCCGGCTGCCAGTTGGCAGTCCTGCGCGCCCAGACGCATGGTGCCGCCCAGATCAGAAGTTTCGGTACGGGTTTCGACTGCACCGGTGGCGTCTTCCCACTCAGTGATCAAGCCCACAACCGGGTGGCCGCTGCTGCGATCGAACTCGGTGGAGTTGGCGTCTTTCCAGCCCAGCACGTTACGTGCGAACTCGATAACGGCCACTTGCATGCCCAGGCAGATACCCAGGTAAGGCACCTTGTTCTCGCGAGCATATTGAACCGCGGTGATCTTGCCTTCTACGCCGCGCAGACCGAAGCCGCCCGGAACCAGAATGGCGTCAGCGCCTTCGAGCAGTTCAGTGCCTTTGTTTTCTATGTCTTCGGAGTCGATGTAACGCAGGTTGACCTTGGTACGGTTGGAAATACCGGCGTGGCTCATCGCTTCGATCAGCGACTTGTACGCGTCCAGCAGTTCCATGTACTTGCCAACCATGGCGATAGTGACTTCGCGCTCAGGGTTGAGCTTGGCGTCGACCACTTTGTCCCATTCGGACAGATCGGCGCTGTTGCACTGCAAGCCAAAACGCTCAACGACGAAATCATCCAGGCCCTGAGCGTGCAGCATGCCCGGGATCTTGTAGATGGTGTCGGCGTCTTCCAGAGAGATGACCGCACGCTCTTCAACGTTGGTGAACAGCGCGATCTTGCGACGCGACGACACATCAACGTGGTGATCGGAACGGCAGATCAGCACGTCTGGCTGCAGGCCGATGGAGCGCAATTCTTTAACCGAGTGTTGCGTTGGTTTGGTTTTCGTTTCGCCAGCAGTGGCGATGTACGGAACCAGAGTCAGGTGCATCAGCATGGCGCGCTTGGCGCCCACTTCGATGCGCAACTGACGGATAGCCTCGAGGAACGGTTGGGACTCAATGTCACCCACAGTGCCGCCAATCTCGACCATCGCTACGTCGGCATCGCCGGCGCCCTTGATGATCCGACGCTTGATTTCGTCAGTGATGTGCGGAATCACCTGGATGGTCGCCCCCAGGTAATCACCACGGCGCTCCTTGCGCAGGACGTGTTCGTAAACGCGGCCCGTGGTGAAGTTGTTGTTCTGGGTCATGGTCGTGCGGATGAACCGCTCGTAGTGGCCCAAGTCCAGGTCGGTCTCGGCGCCGTCATGAGTGACGAACACTTCACCGTGCTGGAACGGGCTCATGGTGCCCGGATCAACGTTGATGTAGGGGTCCAGCTTCAGCATGGTGACCTTAAGTCCCCGCGCCTCCAGGATGGCTGCCAATGAAGCCGAGGCAATGCCTTTCCCCAATGAAGAAACAACACCGCCCGTGACGAAGATGTAGCGCGTCATGAAAAACCCTAGAAGTCTGCGTTAAAGCGGTCAGAGCCGCCGGGGAGAGCGAAGGAAGGCCGAAGCCCCCAATCACCAGCATTAGTCACAGTGCACCTTTCGAAAAACTGCTGCGTTGAAACAGACCGATGGAGACCAACGGTTCGATACAAGCCACACATTTTTTTAAAATCGCCCAGCAAAGACTGCTTGGTAATCGGCAACATCTGCAATTCCGGTGAATTTACAGAAGTTGTATCAAGAAGGGAGCGTAGTCTACCGGAAAGCCCCTTTCAGCTCAAACCTTGATCGCTGGAAGTTGGCAACCACTGCAATTGCCAACGCCCATAGGGGTCGCAAGCCAATCCCTGAAGGTTTGCCACCGCCAATAACTGCTCATTGCGGTACAACAGCGGCAATCTGCCACGCACAAAGCCGGGGACACCGTGCTCGTTGAGCAAACGCTTGAGATCCCGATGCCCGCGTTGCGCCAGATGCATCACCTCACCACCTTGACGATAGCTCACGTGCAAAGGACCTGCGGGAATCTCACCGTGCAAACGTAACTGACCATTACCCGGCAGGCTCAATGGCAAATCCGCCTGCTCCCACGCCAATGGCGCAACAGGCTGACGCAACCAGTCGCCGCTCAACCACCAGAGGTGACCGCCAGCCCGGTGCAACTGGCCATCGGCCAATGTCCAGATTGGTTGCGCATCTTCGCGGGCATCGCGCAGGGTTTCCCACCCGGCCCAATGATCGGTGTCCGGCAGCTGAGTGAAACCGGCCAGCCAATGGCGCAACGCGTTGCGTTGACGGGCCGCTGAAAGCGCGGCAATCGGTGCCAGCGCCAGGGACGGCAGGCCAAGCCAGGAGAACTCACTATGCGGGGTTGCAGCGGCGAGATCCTGTTGAGCCAACTCGTCGAGCAAGCCTTGCGCCTCGGCACAATGGGCAGCCGTGCGCGCCAGGCTCGCAGCGGCTTGGGGCCAGCGTTTGGTCAGGGCTGGAAAAACTTCATGACGTAGATAGTTACGTGAGAAGTCGGTCTGGGTGTTCGAAGGGTCTTCGACCCAGCTCAAGCCGTGCGCGCGCGCGTAGGCTTCCAGCTCGGCGCGAGAGACATCCAGCAAGGGACGGCACAAATGGCCCTGCCCCAGCGCCCGCTCACGGGGCATGGCCGCCACCCCGCTCACCCCTGCCCCGCGCAGCAGGCGAAACAACACGGTTTCTGCCTGATCATCACGGTGCTGGCCCGTCAGCAAGACTTCGCCTGCCTTCGTGACGACTTCAAAAGCCTGATAGCGCGCGTCACGTGCGGCACGCTCAAGGCTTGCGCCTGGGCGGACTTGCACGTGAAACACCTGCAACGGCACAGCCAGCGAATCACACAGCGCCTGACAATGCGCCGGCCACGTCTCAGCAGCCGTCTGCAAGCCATGATGCACATGGACAGCGGACAGAGCAGGAAGCGAGTGGATTTGACGCAGATGGGCGAGCAGGTGCAGCAGAACGGTTGAATCAAGGCCGCCAGAGAGTGCGACGTGCCAGGCATTGGCGTTGCGCCAGGGGGTCAGGGCTTTAAGCAGTTGCGTTGAGAGGTTGGGCATGTCGAGCACCGTCTGGATCAAAAGCCCTTCACGCGCAGGGACAGACTTACTAGTCAAAACTTGATAATGGCCCAAACCTGTAGCCGCTGCCGAGGCACGAAGGCTGCGATGGGTTGCGCAGCGACCCCGGATGGCGGCCCTGCGGACCGCATCGCAGCCTTCGTACCTCGTCAGCGGCTACACACATGTAACTGCGCTGTAGCTTTAATCAGAGACCGTAGCTCATCAGGCGGTCATAACGACGCTTGAGCAAGGTTTCGGTGTCCAGCTTTTTCAGCATGTCCAGTTGCGACAGCAGCTCACCACGGATGGTCGCAGACGCTGCGGCCGGATCACGGTGGGCACCGCCCAATGGCTCGGTGATGATCTTGTCAACAATACCCAGGCCTTTCAGGCGCTCAGCGGTAATGCCCATGGCTTCTGCTGCGTCCGGCGCTTTCTCGGCGGTTTTCCACAGAATCGAGGCGCAACCTTCTGGCGAGATCACCGCGTACGTCGAGTACTGCAGCATGTTCAACTGGTCGCAAACACCAATAGCCAATGCACCGCCCGACCCACCTTCACCGATAACGGTGGAGATAATCGGGGTTTTCAGGCGAGCCATCACCCGCAGGTTCCAGGCAATCGCTTCGCTCTGGTTGCGCTCTTCAGCGTCGATACCAGGATAAGCACCCGGTGTGTCGATGAACGTCAGGATCGGCATTTTGAAACGCTCGGCCATTTCCATCAGGCGGCACGCCTTGCGGTAGCCTTCTGGACGCGGCATACCGAAGTTACGGCGAACCTTCTCGCGCACTTCGCGGCCTTTCTGGTGACCGATGACCATCACAGGCTGGTCGTCCAGACGTGCAATACCGCCCACGATGGCGGCGTCATCCGAGAAGTGTCGGTCGCCGTGCAACTCGTCGAACTCGGTGAAGATGTGATCGATGTAGTCCAGGGTGTAAGGACGACGCGGGTGACGGGCCAGACGAGCAATTTGCCAGCTGGTCAGCTTGCCGAAAATATCTTCAGTCAGCGTTTTGCTTTTGTCTTGCAGGCGAGAGATTTCATCGCTGATGTTCAGCGAGTTGTCATTACCGACCAAGCGCAACTCTTCGATTTTGGCTTGCAGGTCAGCAATCGGCTGTTCGAAATCAAGAAAATTCGGGTTCATAAGCATCCGTCTTGGGTCGGCGGCAAAGCATGCCAGCGGGTTTGAAGCCCAGCATTTGCTGGCGAATCCAACCCGACTGGGGCAGCCGGTTGATCTGTATCGCGCCTACCTTAAGGGAGAGGCGCTCTCAGGTCGAGATTAAAAATTCAGGTCGAGGTCAGGGCGCGTGTATCGCCCCTGACCGTCAACGGTATTGGAGGAAGACGTTGTCTCGCCCAAACTGGTCACGCAACGCTTGAATCAAGCTGTCTGCCGGATCAATTCGCCAGCTTTCGCCAAACTGCAGCAAAGCCTTGGCGTCTGCGCCGGTGTAGTCCAGGGTGATCGGGCACGCCCCACGGTGTTTTTTGAACAATTCGCCTAAAAAGCGCAATTGATCGCCTTTGAGTGCCGCCTGCGTCACTTTCAGACGCAGGCTTTCAGCCAGGCTGGTGCGCGCTTCTTCCATGCTCATCACGCGCTTGACCCGCAAACGCAGGCCGCCGGAGAAGTCATCATTGCTGACCTCGCCTTCGACCACCACCATTGCATCAGTCTGCAACAGCGATTGCGCCGAATGAAAGGCCTCGGCAAACAACGAGGCTTCGATGCGCCCTGAACGGTCGTCCAGGGTGATAAAGCCCATCTTGTCGCCCTTTTTGTTCTTCATCACGCGCAAGGCAATGATCATCCCCGCCACGGTCTGAGTGTCCCGTGCCGGTTTCAGATCAATGATGCGCTGACGGGCAAAGCGGCGAATCTCACCTTCATATTCATCAATCGGGTGGCCGGTCAGGTACAGCCCAAGGGTGTCTTTCTCACCTTTGAGGCGTTCCTTGAGAGTCAGTTCCTTGGCCTTGCGGTGGTTGGCATAGACATCAGCGTCTTCTTCGACAAACAAGCCGCCAAACAAGTCGGCATGCCCGCTGTCATGGGTGCGCGCAGTTTGTTCGGCCGACTTGATTGCTTCCTCCATGGCCGTCAGCAACACCGCGCGGTTCAGGTCGATATGCGCTTGGTAAGCCTTCGGTTCGTCATAGAAGTACGGCCCAAGACGGTCCAGCGCACCACTGCGGATCAAACCGTCGAGGGTACGCTTGTTGATACGCTTGAGGTCAACGCGGGCACAGAAATCGAACAGATCAGTAAACGGGCCGTCCTTGCGCGCTTCGGTAATGGCCTCAACCGGCCCCTCACCCACCCCTTTGATCGCGCCCAGGCCATAAATAATGCGGCCTTCTTCGTTCACCGTGAACTTGAACTCCGAGGCATTCACGTCCGGCGCATCAAGACGCAGCTTCATGCTGCGAATTTCTTCGATCAGGGTCACAACCTTGTCAGTGTTGTGCATATCCGCCGACAGTACCGCGGCCATGAACGGTGCCGGGTAGTGGGTTTTCAGCCAGGCCGTCTGGTACGACACCAGACCGTAAGCTGCGGAGTGAGACTTGTTGAAACCATAACCGGCAAATTTCTCTACCAGGTCGAAAATGTTACCGGCAAGGTCGGCATCAATATTGTTGTTGCCACAGCCTTCGATGAAACCGCCGCGCTGCTTGGCCATTTCTTCGGGTTTTTTCTTACCCATGGCTCGACGCAACATGTCAGCGCCGCCAAGGGTGTAACCGGCCATGACCTGAGCAATCTGCATCACCTGTTCTTGATACAGGATGATGCCGTAGGTCGGCGCCAATACCGGCTTGAGGCCTTCGTACTGGTAGTCGGAGTGCGGGTACGCCAGCTCGGCGCGACCGTGCTTACGGTTGATAAAGTCATCAACCATGCCTGATTGCAGCGGGCCCGGACGGAACAGGGCCACCAGTGCGATCAAGTCTTCAAGGCAGTCGGGCTTAAGCTTTTTGATCAGCTCTTTCATGCCGCGCGACTCAAGCTGGAACACCGCAGTGGTCTCGGCTTTTTGCAGCAATTGGTACGTGGGCTTGTCGTCCAGCGGGATAAAGGCGATGTCCAGCGGCGCTTCATCGACCTTGGCGCGGTCACGGTTGATGGTTTTCAGCGCCCAGTCGATGACCGTCAGGGTCCGCAGACCGAGGAAGTCGAACTTCACCAGACCTGCCGACTCAACGTCATCCTTGTCGAACTGGGTGACCAGACCGCCACCCTCTTCATCGCAGTAAATCGGCGAGAAGTCCGTGAGTTTGGTCGGGGCGATAACCACACCACCGGCGTGCTTACCCACGTTACGCACAACGCCTTCAAGCTTGCGCGCCATCTCCCAAATTTCAGCCGCCTCTTCATCGACCTTGATGAAGTCGCGCAGGATCTCTTCCTGTTCAAAGGCTTTTTCGAGGGTCATGCCCACTTCGAACGGGATCATCTTCGACAGGCGGTCAGCCAAACCGTAGGACTTGCCCTGAACCCGCGCCACGTCGCGGATTACCGCCTTCGCAGCCATCGAACCAAAGGTGATGATCTGGCTTACGGCATTACGCCCGTATTTTTCAGCCACATACTCAATAACCCGGTCGCGACCATCCATGCAGAAGTCGACGTCAAAGTCGGGCATCGATACCCGTTCCGGGTTAAGGAATCGTTCGAACAGCAGGTCGTATTCCAGCGGATCAAGGTCGGTGATCTTCTGTACATATGCCACCAGCGACCCGGCACCCGACCCCC
This sequence comes from Pseudomonas sp. PS01297, assembly GCF_029959305.1. Lineage (NCBI taxonomy): Bacteria > Pseudomonadati > Pseudomonadota > Gammaproteobacteria > Pseudomonadales > Pseudomonadaceae > Pseudomonas > Pseudomonas sp. PS01297. The sequence continues at coordinate 26,206 of NZ_JASCPQ010000054.1, read as the reverse complement.
GGCCAGGCCCCACCGGCACGCCGTTGCTTTTAGCCCACTGGATAAAGTCCATTACGATCAGGAAGTAACCGGGGAAACCCATCTGGATGATGATATCCAGCTCGAAATTCAGCCGGTCGACGTACACCTGACGCTTGGCGTCGTAGTCTTCGGTGGTGTCCTTGGGCAGCAGAACGCTCAAGCGCTCTTCAAGGCCTTCAAAGGACACTTTGCGGAAATATTCATCGATGGTCATGCCATCGGGAATCGGGAAGTTGGGCAGGAAGTGAGTGCCCAGCTTCACGTCAATATTGCAGCGCTTGGCAATTTCGACCGTGTTGGCCAACGCCTCCGGCAGGTCACTGAACAGCTCGGCCATTTCTTCGGCGCTTTTCAGGTACTGCTGGTCGCTGTAGTTTTTGGAGCGGCGCGGGTCATCCAGCGCCCGGCCTTCGCCAATGCACACGCGGGTTTCGTGGGCTTCGAAATCTTGCTGCTTGATGAAGCGCACATCGTTTGTCGCCACCAATGGCGCACCGATCTCATCGGCCAGCGCAACGGCGGCATGCAGGTGCTCTTCATCATTGGGACGGCTGGTGCGCTGAACTTCGAGATAAAAGCGCTCGGGGAACACCGTCATCCACTCAAGCGCCAGGGTGCGCGCCTCTTCGGCGTTACCGCTGAGCAGCGCAAGGCCGATCTCGCCCTCTTTGGCAGCCGACAGCATGATCAAACCGTCGGCCGCTTCAGCGACCCACTCACGTTCAATGATCACCTGACCGTTGCGCTGACCGTCAATAAAGCCCCGCGAGATCAGCTCAGTCAGGTTGCGATAACCCACGGCATTCATCGCCAGCAGGCTGATACGGCTCAGCGGGTTATCCGGGTCTTTATTCGACAGCCACAGGTCGGCACCACAAATCGGCTTGATACCGCCGCCCATGGCGGTTTTGTAGAATTTGACGAGAGAACACATGTTGTTCTGATCGGTCACCGCAACGGCGGGCATGTTCATGCCGGCCAGGGTTTTGATCAGCGGTTTGATCCGCACCAGGCCATCGACCAGGGAGTATTCAGTGTGCAGGCGCAGGTGAACGAATGAAGCCGGCATGGTGATCCTGTCTATCAGCTTTGGAAAACAACAAGGCCCGGATTGTACCGGGCCTTGGCAAAAACATCAGCCTCGCGACTAAACCTTGGCTAGGCCTTCACGCGCTTCGTACGCACGGCGAACCGGACCGAACGAGCGTCGATGGATAGGCGTCGGGCCCAAACGCTCAAGGGCTTCCAGATGGACGGAGGTCGGGTAACCCTTGTGCCCACCTATGCCATAACCGGGGTATTGCAACTCAAAGGCCGCCATTTCGCGGTCACGGCTGACCTTGGCCAAAATCGAAGCCGCAGCAATGGCCGGGACCTTGCTATCGCCCTTAACCACCGCTTCGGCTGGCATGGCCAGCTTGGGGCAGCGATTGCCATCAATCATCGCCAGTTTAGGGGTGATGCTCAGCCCTTCTACCGCCCGCTGCATGGCCAGCATGGTGGCGTGCAAAATATTCAGCTCGTCGATCTCTTCGACTTCAGCCCGCGCAATGCACCAGCTCAGGGCTTTTTCGCGAATTTCATCGAAAAGCTTTTCACGACGTGCTTCGGTCAGTTTTTTCGAGTCGTTGAGGCCCGCAATCGGGCGCATCGGGTCAAGAATGACCGCAGCAGTGACCACGGCACCGCACAACGGTCCACGACCGACTTCATCAACACCGGCAACCAGGTCTTCAACCTGATTGACCAGATTGAAGTCCAATCCGATTTGCATAGTCACTGTACTCATTAAGATTTTGCGATCAGGCCCAGCACCGCGTCTGCGGCCTGATTGGAAGCGTCGAGACGCAATGTGCGATGGATCTCGTCAAAGCCCCGTGTTTGTTCTTCACCGCCATCCAGCAAAGGCAAAATGGTGTCAGCCAACGCGTCAGGCGTTGCAGCATCCTGCAACAATTCAGGCACCAACAGGCGTTGAGCCAACAGGTTGGGCAGCGACACGTACGGGCTTTTGACCAGACGCTTGAGAATCCAGAACGTCAGCGACGACAAGCGATACGCAACCACCATCGGCCGTTTGTACAGCAGCGCCTCAAGGGTCGCGGTGCCAGAGGCGATCAATACCGCATCACAGGCGGCCAGCGCCAGGTGTGAACGACCATCGAGCAAGGTCAAAGGCAAGTCACGGCCCACCAGCGATTGCTCAATCTGAATGCGACGCGCGTTATTGGCGCACGGCAATACAAAACGGACATCAGGACGTGCCTGGTAGACCTTCTGCGCGGCATCCAGAAACAAACCGCCCAGTTTGCCGACTTCACCACCACGACTGCCGGGCATCAAAGCCACCAATGGGCCATCGGGCAGGCCCAATTCAGCACGCGCAGCCGCACGGTCAGCTTCAAGCGGGATGGCATCAGCCAACGGGTGGCCGACAAAACGCACCGGCACGCCCTTCTCTTCGTAGAATTTGGCTTCAAACGGGAACAGCGTGAGCATCAAGTCGCAGCCTTCGCGAATTTTCAGCACCCGCTTCTGACGCCATGCCCACACCGACGGGCTGACGTAGTGCACGGTTTTGATCCCGGCACGGCGCAACTGCAGCTCAATGTTAAGGGTGAAGTCAGGGGCGTCGATACCGATAAACACGTCAGGCTTTTCAGCAATCAGCGTTTTAACCAGTTCTTTGCGGCGCTTGAGCAGCTCACGCAGGCGGCCAAGCACTTCGACCAGGCCCATGACCGACAAGCGTTCCATCGGGAAGTAAGAGCTCAGGCCCTCTGCTTCCATCAATGGGCCGCCAACGCCAATGAATTCGATGTCCCCATGACGGGCCTTGAGCGCACGCATCAGCCCGGAGCCGAGAATGTCACCGGAGGCTTCGCCTGCCACCAGAGCAATACGCAATCTGGCCATGATTAGCGCGTAATGCCGCGAGTAGAGGAACGGATCGACTCGACGAACATTGCCACTTCAGGGAACTGCACAGCCGGCTCGGCCAGCTCAGCCAGCGCCTGATCGACGGTAAGGCCTTGTCGATAGACCACTTTGTAAGCACGGCGCAGAGCATGAATGGCTTCATCGCTGAAACCACGGCGGCGCATGCCTTCAAAGTTCATGCTGCGCGCTTCGGCCGGGCTACCAAACACGGTGACAAACGCCGGAACGTCTTTACCGATGGCAGTGCCCATGCCCGAAAAACTGTGCGCACCGATATGGCAGAACTGGTGAACCAGCGTGAAGCCGGACAGGATCGCCCAGTCACCCATGTGCACATGGCCCGCCAGAGCGGCGTTGTTAACCAGAATGCAGTGGTTGCCAATCACGCTGTCATGCCCGATGTGGGCATAGGCCATGATCAAGTTATGATCACCCAGCGTTGTTTCCGCGCGGTCCTGCACGGTGCCGCGGTGAATGGTGACGCCTTCACGAATAACGTTGTGGTCACCAATCACCAGGCGCGTTTCTTCGCCTTTGTACTTCAGATCAGGTGTGTCCTCGCCTACCGAAGAAAACTGGTAGATGCGATTGTGTTTACCGATCCTGGTTGGGCCTTTAAGAATCACATGCGGCCCAATCACAGTCCCCTCGCCGATTTCCACACCTGCGCCGATGATCGACCAAGGGCCGACCTCGACGTCGTCGGCCAAAATGGCCGTCGGATCGATGATTGCGCGAGGGTCAATCAAACTCATAGTTTGCGTTCCGCACAGATGATCTCAGCCGAGCACACTGGCTTGCCGTCAACCGTGGCTTGGCATTCAAATTTCCAGATGGAGCGCTTGCAGCTCAGGAACTTGGCTTCAAGGATCAGTTGATCCCCTGGCAGTACAGGCTGGCGAAAGCGCAGCTTGTCGGAGCCGACGAAATAATAGAGCGTGCCGTCAGAAGGCTTCAGATCCATCATCTTGAAACCCAGGATGCCAGCGGCCTGAGCCATCGCTTCAATGATCAGGACGCCCGGCATGATCGGGTGCGCCGGGAAGTGACCGTTGAAGAAAGGTTCATTGATGCTGACATTCTTGTAGGCACGAATGCGCTTGTTCTCGACATCCAGATCCACCACTCGGTCCACCAGCAGGAACGGGTAACGGTGGGGCAGATATTCGCGAATCTCGTTGATGTCCATCATTTCGTGGGGAAGCCTGTAATAAAGATTGGGCGCGCGCGACTAAGGCGCGCTCCTCTAGCAAATCAAGGAAGCAAACCAGTGGCTATGCACTCTTGATATGGAAAATGTACTAGCCCTCTGAAGAAGCTTTACCGTCCGGGGTCACTTCCCCGACGCGCTTTTCCAGATGTTTTAGCCGTCTTGCAATGTCATCCAGCTGGCGTATGCGTGCCGCACTTTTGCGCCACTCCGCAGCCGGCTGCATGGCAGTACCGGAAGAATAGGCTCCTGGCTCGGTGATCGAATGCGTCACCATCGTCATGCCAGTCAAGAACACGTTGTCACAAATTTCAATGTGACCGACCAAACCAACTCCGCCTGCGAGCATGCAGTGCTTACCGATTTTAGTACTACCGGAAATGCCTACACACGCGGCCATCGCCGTATGGTCACCCACCTGAACGTTGTGCGCGATCTGGATCTGGTTATCCAGCTTGACGCCATTGCCGATCAACGTATCGGCCAAAGCACCCCGATCAATGGCCGTGTTGACGCCAATTTCGACATCATCACCGAGGGTCACACCGCCAATTTGAGCGATTTTCTGCCAGATGCCTTTTTCGTTGGCGAAACCAAAACCTTCGCCACCTAAAACGGCACCCGACTGAATCACCACACGCTTGCCGATATGCACATCGTGGTACAGGGTCACACGAGGGGCCAGCCAGCCGTCTTCACCGATGGTGCAACGCGCACCGATAAAGCAATGCGCACCAATGGTGACACCTGCAGCGATTCGCGCACCGCTCTCAATGACCGCAAATGCACCGATGCTCGCCATTGGATCAACCACCGCATCGTCCGCAATCACAGCCGAAGGGTGAACCCCGGCAGTGGCTTTGGGCTTGGGGTCGAACAAATGGGAGATTCGGGCATACGCCAGGTAAGGATCGGGCACAACCAGCGCATCCCCCGCGTACTCCTCGGCATCCGCCGCCTTGAGCAGTACCGCTCCAGCGTGGCAGTCAACGAGGTATTTACGGTATTGGGGGTTAGCCAGAAAGCTCAACTGAGCTGGGCCGGCCTCTTGCAAAGTGGCCAGCCCAGTAATTTCTTTCTCCGCGGAGCCACGCAAGGTGGCCCCGAGGAACTCGGCCAATCGGCCGAGTTTTATAGTCGCGGTCATAATTACTTCAGCTGATTCATGCGCTCAATCACTTGGCGAGTGATGTCGTACTGAGGTTTTACATCAATCACAGCACCACGCTCGAACACCAGGTCAAAGGCGCCTTTCTTGATGACTTCTTCAACAGCGCTGTCCAGTTTTGGCTTCAGCTGTTTCAGCATTTCACGGTCAGCAACGGCTTTGGCTTCGTTCAGTTCCTTGGACTGGAACTGGAAATCACGGGCCTTTTGCTTGAACTCAAGCTCCAGACGCTCACGCTCGCCTTGCTGCATTTTGTCGCCGCCGCTAACCAGACGGTCCTGGATGCCCTTGGCACTGCTTTCCAGGTTTTTCAGTTTGGTCAGTTGTGGGCCAAATTTTTTCTCGGCATCCACGGCATAACGCTTGGCAGCGTCGGATTCAAGCAGTGCCATTTGATAGTTCAGCACAGCAATTTTCATGTCGGCAAAAGCCGGGCCCGCTGCCAAGAGCGAAGCCAGGAGAACCAATTGAGTCAACTTACGCACGATGCACTCCTAAAAAATCCGTTGTCTGTATCTATAGTCAGGCTTTTAGAAAGTCTGGCCGAGGGAGAATTGGAACACTTGAGTGTCTGCGTCATCCGGTTTCTTGATCGGCATGGCCAAGCTGAAGCTCAGCGGGCCAAGCGCAGTTACCCATGTCACACCTACACCCACAGAACTGGCCATATTGCTAAAGCTGATATCGCAATTCTTGGTTTCGCCCTTGCAGTTAGTGTCGAACACGTTACCCACATCCCAGAATACGGAAGTGCGCAGGGAACGTTGATCCTTCACAAACGGCATCGGGAACAGAACTTCTACACCACCCTGGATCAGCACGTTACCACCGAACGGCAGCGGGTCTTGATCCGGGTCGGCAATCGTACCCGGGTTCTTACCGGTACTCGGCGTACTGCGCGGGCCCAGAGCGCTGTCTTTAAAGCCACGTACCGAGTTGAAACCACCCGCGTAGTAGTTCTCGTAGAACGGCAGACCTTCAGTCGAACCGTAACCATCACCATAGCCCAACTCTGTGTGCAGGCGAGCGGTGAAGGTATCGCTCAACGGCTGGAACAACTGTGCACGATAGTCCAGTTTGTAGAACTGCAGGTCGCTGCCAGGAATGGTGGTTTCCAGCACCAGGCTCTGCGACGTACCACGGGTTGGCAACACACCTTTGTTCAGGGTCGACTCGGACCAGCCAATCGATGCCTTGAAGTTGAGGTACTTGTCACCTTCACGGTTTACGAAGTCGAAGATCTCGTCAACGGTGTAACGACCAGTGCTGATTTCATCCTGCTGAACGGTCAGGCCGTAGGTCAGACGGGAGGTATCGCTGATCGGGTAACCCATGGTGACGCCAGCACCCAGGCTGTCGACCGAGTAGTTGGCAACGTCAACGTCCAGCTCTTTGTAGTCAGTGGTGCGGTAGAAAACGTTGTAGCCCAGGCTCACACCGTCCGGCGTCCAGTACGGGTCAACGTAGCTGAAGTTGTAACGGCTTTGGTATTCGCTGCGGGTCAGACCAATGCTGACCTTGTTACCCGTACCCAGGAAGTTGTTCTGGGTAATCGAGCCACCCAGGATCAAACCGGCGCTCTGAGCAAAACCGACGCTGGCAGTGATCGAACCCGACGCTTGTTCTTCAACAGCGTAGTTCACGTCAACCATGTCGTCAGTGCCTGGCACTGCCGGGGTTTCAACGTTCACTTCCTTAAAGAAGCCCAGACGCTCAAGGCGAACCTTGGACTGGTCGATCAAGTAAGTAGACGCCCAACCGCCTTCCATCTGGCGCATTTCACGACGCAGCACTTCGTCTTCCGACTTGGTATTGCCGCGGTAGTTGATACGGTTCACGTAAGCACGCTTGCCCGGATCGACCACAAAGGTGATGGCGACGGTGTGGTTTTCCGGGTCTGGCTGAGGCACGCCGTTCACGTTGGCGAAGGTGTAACCTTCGTTACCCAGACGACGGGTGATCAGCTCGGAGGTGGTGGTCATCAGCTTGCGCGAGAACACCTGGCCTGGTTGAACCAGCAGCAACGACTTGATCTGATCTTCCGGGACTTTGAGGTCACCGCTCAGCTTGACCGAGCCGACATTGTATTTTTCGCCTTCGTTCACGTTGACCGTGATGTAGACGTTCTTTTTGTCAGGCGTGATCGATACCTGGGTCGAGGCGATATCCATGTTGATATAGCCGCGATCGAGGTAGTAGGAACGCAGACGCTCCAGGTCACCCGACAGTTTTTCACGCGCATACTTGTCGTCGTTCTTGAAGAACGACAACCAGTTGGTGGTTTTCAGTTCGAACAGATCAACCAGGTCAGATTCCGGGAAGACCGTGTTACCCACCACGTTGATGTGCTGGATAGAGGCAACGGTGCCTTCGTTGATGTTGACCTTCAAGGCAACGCGGTTGCGCGGCTCAGGCACCACTTCGGTGTCTACCGTCGCCGAGTAGCGGCCTTGGGCAACATACTGACGTTGCAGCTCGTTACGAACACCTTCAAGGGTCGCACGCTGGAAGATTTCGCCTTCAGCCAGGCCCGATTGCTTCAGGCCTTTCATCAGGTCATCAGTGGAGATCGCCTTGTTACCGTCAATGGTGATGCTGGAGACGGAAGGACGTTCGACAACCGTAATGACGAGCACATTGCCATCACGACCCAGTTGGATATCCTGAAAGAACCCGGTTTTGAACAACGCACGAGTGGATTCCACCAAACGGCGGTCATCCGCTACCTCACCCACGTTCAGCGGTAACGCGCCAAACACGCTGCCGGCGGAAACCCGCTGGAGCCCGTTGACACGGATATCAGAGATAGTGAAGGACTCGGCGTGAACTTCGGCGATCATCAGTACGGCGAGAACCGCAGTTAGCAGCAGACGTTTCATGAAGTCCTTTCTTATTCCAACTGGCAATAAACAAACTGCCGCAAAATGCGGCAGATTCGCAATTCAGCGAAGTGTTTACAGTCGTCCCAAGTCGTTGACCAGAGCAAGTAACATCACTCCGACCACCAAACTGATACCGATCTGCATCCCCCAACCCTGTACCCGATCCGACAAGGGACGACCACGCGCCCACTCGATCAGATAAAACAACAAGTGCCCACCGTCCAGGACGGGAATGGGCAACAAGTTCAGAACCCCCAGGCTAATACTCAGATAAGCCAGGAAATTCAAGAAATCAGCAACGCCCGACTGGGCAGAAGCGCCCGCCACTTTAGCAATGGTTATCGGTCCACTCAAGTTTTTTACCGAGAGCTCGCCGAACAACATTTTCTTCAGTGAATCGAGCGTCAATACGCTCATGGTCCACGTACGCTTGACCCCTTCGCCGATGGCGGCGACCGGGCCATAGCTGACTTCGCGAATCATCGCAGGTGGCCAATCGACACCTTTGACCCCTGCCCCCAGATAACCGGTCGCCGCGTCACCTTCACCGCGAGCCGCCAGAACCACCGGCACCTCAAGCGCAACACCGTCGCGCTCGACGCGCAAATCTACGCGGGCCGCGGGCCGCAGACGAACCCAGTCCACCACTTGTTGCCAGTCATTGATAGCTTGGCCATTCATGGACAGCAGTTTGTCACCGGTCTTGAGGCCAGCCGCCTGGGCCGGGCCTTTGGGGTCGAGTTCTGCCAGAACGGCTGGCAGCTCAGGGCGCCACGGCCGAATACCCAACGATTTGATCGGGTCCGGCTCATCAGCCCCTTTTAACCAGTCATGCAAAACCAGTTGGTGGGAGCTTTCAACGTCGGAATCGGGGCCACGCACCGCAACCTGAATGGAACCGCTTTCGCCGAGGCGACGCACCAGTTGCAGGTTGACGTTCGACCAGCCAACAGTTGGCTGACCATCAATTGAAACAATTTCCTGACCGGCTACCAGGCCGGCTTGTGCCGCCAGACTGCCGCTTTCGACCGCACCGATCACCGGGCGCACCTGCTGGCTGCCCATCATTGCCAGCACCCAGAAGAACGCAATGGCCAGCAAGAAGTTGGCCACAGGCCCGGCTGCGACGATGGCAATGCGCTGCCCGACGGTTTTACGGTTGAAGGATTGATCGAGCTGATCGGCCGGAACATCGCCTTCACGCTCGTCGAGCATTTTTACGTAGCCGCCCAACGGAATCGCTGCAACGACAAACTCAGTGCCCTGACGGTCATGCCAGCGTAAGAGAGGCGTACCGAAGCCCACAGAAAAGCGCAGAACCTTGACGCCGCAACGGCGCGCCACCCAAAAGTGACCGAATTCATGAAATGTGACCAGCACCCCCAATGCCACCAGGGTGCCAACAATCATATAGAGCGCACTCATCTACTTTCTCCGCGATTCTGTCCGGCTCCGACATGTACCACTTGTCAGTTGTTACGGCTCAACCACTGCTCAGCTCGCAGTCGCGCTTGGGTATCTACCGCAAATACAGCATCCAGCTCATCGACTGCAATCACAGACTCAGTGCTTAACACATCTTCAATAAGGTTGGCGATTTGCGGGTAACGGATTTTACCGTCAAGAAACGCCGCCACCGCGACTTCGTTCGCCGCATTGAGGGTCGCAGGCGCGCTATTGCCCGCCTCGGCTGCTTCTCGACACAGACGCAAACACGGGAAGCGTTGTTCATCCGGACGCTCAAAGTCCAGCCGCGCAACCGCAAACAGATCCAGCGGCGCAACACCTGAGTCGATACGTTCAGGCCACGCCAGGGAATTGGCAATGGGTGTGCGCATGTCCGGATTACCGAGCTGCGCCAACACAGAGCCATCCACATAATCGACCAGCGAGTGAATCACGCTTTGCGGGTGGATCACCACTTCAACCTGGCTTGGCTTGGCATCGAACAACCAGCAGGCTTCAATCAGCTCCAGGCCCTTGTTCATCATGCTCGCCGAATCAACGGAAATCTTGCGCCCCATCGACCAATTGGGATGAGCGCACGCCTGATCCGGGGTGACATGTTGCAACAACTCTAATGGCGTTTCGCGGAAGGGTCCGCCCGACGCCGTCAGCAATATCCGCCGCACACCGACCGAACCCAGGCCGCGTGCGTAGTCCTGTGGCAAACACTGGAAAATCGCGTTGTGCTCACTGTCGACAGGCAGCAATACCGAACCGCTGCGACGAACGGCCTGCATAAACAGATCGCCGGTCATGACCAGCGCTTCTTTATTGGCCAAGAGAATTTTTTTGCCAGCGTTAACCGCTGCCAACGTAGGACGCAAGCCAGCCGCACCGACGATTGCTGCCATGACCGTGTCAACTTCTGGAGCAGAAGCCACCTGACACAAGCCTTGCTCACCCACCCACACTTCAGTGCCGAGCTTGGCGGCCTGCAAACCGGCCCGCAGCTGGCTGGCTGCATGCTCGTGCGGCACAACAACCACTCGCGGCTTGTGCTCGAGACACAAGGCCAAAAGCTCCGGGATACGGCTAAAACCGCTCAGGCCAAAGACCTGATAGCGGTCAGGGTGACGCGCAATAACATCCAGGGTGCTCAGGCCAATCGAGCCTGTAGCCCCCAGCACCGTAATCTGTTGAGGTCGACTCATGATCCGGCAATCCAAAGCAGTACAGCAAACAACGGCACCGCCGCCGTCAGACTGTCGATACGGTCCAGCACCCCGCCGTGACCTGGCAGCAGGTTACTGCTGTCCTTGATTCCGGCCTGACGCTTGAACATGCTTTCGGTGAGGTCGCCCACTACAGACACCAACACAATCATCGCTGCGCCAAACAGTGCTGCGATGATCTCGCCAACGCTCCAGCCACGCACCAGACCGACAGCAGCCGTGATCACCAGGCTGAGGATCAAACCGCCATACACGCCTTCCCAGCTCTTGCCAGGGCTGACTTTAGGGGCCAGCTTGCGCTTCCCGAACTTGCGCCCGGAAAAGTAAGCGCCGATGTCAGCGCCCCACACCAGCACCATGACTGCCATGATCAGCCAGTTGCCCAGCGCCATCGCCTTGATCAGCACCAGCCCTTGCCAGGCCGGCAGCAAAATCAGCAGGCCAATCACCAGCTTGGTGAGGGTTGCCGACCAGCGCTCGGCCGACTCAGGAAACGTCAACACCAGCCAGGTTGCAGCGCCCCACCACAAGATTGCGGCGCCCAGCACCCAGGGCGCCAGATCAGGAAAAACGTACAAACCAAACAGCAGCAGAGCCACGAGTACTGCAAAAGCCACCCGCGCCAACTGAGCTTCGAAACCCGCCAGACGCGCCCATTCCCAGGCACCCAAGGTCACGACCAGGCCGATGAACAGCGCAAAGCCAGACCCTTCGAGCAGGAAAAACCCGCACAAAGCGATGGGCAGCAATATGAGTGCAGTAATGATGCGTTGTTTAAGCATTAAACCCGGGCTCCAGCTTCAACCTGCTCACTCGTTTTACCGAAGCGACGCTGGCGAGAAGCGAAATCAGCCAGCGCATTGCGCATGGCTTCGTGTTTGAAGTCCGGCCAGAACAGGTCGGAGAAGTACAGTTCGGCATACGCCAACTGCCACAGCAGGAAATTGCTGATGCGGTGCTCGCCGCCTGTGCGAATGCACAGGTCAGGCAGCGGCAGATCGCCAGTCACCAGACAGTTTTGCAGCAGGCCCGGGGTGATGTCTTCAGGCTGCAAATGCCCCGCCTGAACTTCACGCGCCAGGCGCTGTGCGGCCTGTGCAATGTCCCACTGACCGCCGTAGTTAGCGGCAACCTGCAGTACAAAGCGATCAGGCCCTGCCGTCATCTGCTCCGCCTCACGCATCGCCGCCTGTAATTCAGGGTGGAAGCGCGAACGGTCGCCGATGATCCGCAAGCTGATGTTGTTGTCGTTGAGGCGCCGGGCCTCACGCCGTAGCGCCTTGAAGAACAAGTCCATCAAGGCACTGACCTCAGCGGCGGGGCGCTGCCAGTTTTCGCTGGAGAACGCGAATAAGGTGAGCACCTCGACCTTGGCCTCGACGCACACCTCAATCACTGCGCGAACTGCATCCACTCCCGCTTTATGCCCGGCAACACCCGGCAGAAAGCGTTTTTTCGCCCAGCGATTATTACCATCCATGATGATCGCGACGTGGCGCGGCACCGATGATGGCTCTGTCTGCTTGGTCTTTTCCATAAAACGCCCAGACCCTTATACGGCCATCAGGTCCGCTTCTTTCGCCTTGGTAGCCGCATCAATGTCTGCCTCGGCCTTGTCGGTCAGCTTCTGAATATCAGCAGCGGCGCGACGCTCTTCGTCTTCGCTGATTTCTTTGTCTTTAACCAGTTTTTTTAGCTCGCTCAACGCATCGCGACGGATGTTGCGAACAGCTACACGCGCGTCTTCAGCAGCGCTACGGGCTTGCTTGGTGAAACCTTTACGGGTTTCTTCAGTCAAGGCCGGCATGGAGATCAGCAGCAACTCACCCAGGTTGGTCGGGTTGAGGTTCAGGCCAGCGCTCTGGATAGCCTTGTCGACCGCAGCCAGCATGTTGCGCTCAAACGCCACAACTTGCAGAGTACGCGAGTCTTTTACCGTTACGTTGGCAACGCTGCTCAACGGGGTATCGGCGCCGTAGTAAGGCACCATCACGCTGCCCAGGATGCTTGGGTGCGCTTTGCCGGTGCGGATCTGGCCAAAAGCATGGGCCAAAGATTCCAGCGACTTCTGCATGCGCGTTTGAGCGTCTTTTTTGATTTCATTGATCATTGTTGAACTTCCTCGATCAGAGTCCCTTCAGCGCCGCCATGGACAATATTCAGCAAGGCGCCGGGCTTGTTCATATTAAATACACGCAATGGCATTTTATGGTCACGGCACAGACAAATGGCCGTAAGGTCCATAACACCCAGTTTGCGATCCAGTACTTCATCGTAAGTCAGATGATCGAACTTCTCGGCATGCGGGTCTTTAAATGGATCTGCGGTGTACACGCCGTCAACCTTGGTTGCTTTAAGCACCACGTCAGCGTCGATTTCAATAGCACGCAAGCAAGCAGCAGAATCCGTTGTAAAGAACGGATTACCGGTGCCTGCAGCGAAAATCACCACATCTTTAGCGTTCAAATGACGCATTGCCTTGCGACGATCGTAATGATCAGTCACACCAACCATCGAAATAGCCGACATTACGATGGCAGAGATATTCGCACGTTCCAGCGCATCGCGCATGGCCAAGGCGTTCATCACGGTTGCCAGCATGCCCATATGGTCGCCAGTCACACGATCCATACCGGCCGCGCTCAGGGCTGCACCGCGGAACAGGTTGCCACCACCGATCACCAAACCTACCTGGACGCCGATGCCGACCAGTTGGCCCACTTCCAGCGCCATGCGGTCGAGTACTTTGGGATCGATCCCGAACTCTTCAGAGCCCATCAGGGCTTCACCGCTTAGCTTGAGTAGGATGCGTTTATAGCGAGTTTGATAACCAGCGCCCTGCTGAGCCATTGCGAATCTCTCCTGCCGCGTTTTAAAAAAATCTGTGCGAGGCCACTTTCAGCCCGCGCTTACTCTAGCGTGGCGCTGCACAGCAGCACCATCGGAACACGACTTATGCAATCGGTTCCGCAAGAAAAGGGAAAACCCTCTCCCATTTGAAAAGAGGCTGCGCGCGTGAGCGGGCAGCCTCTTCGGGTCGACAGTGTAAAACTGTCTTATTGCTTGGCTGCAGCCAGCTGAGCAGCAACTTCTTCAGCGAAGTTGTCGACTGGCTTCTCGATGCCTTCGCCTACTTTGAAGTAAGTGAAGGAAACGATTTCAGCGCCGGCTTTCTTGGCCAGCTCGCCAACTTTGATCTCTGGGTTCTTAACGAAAGCTTGCTCAACCAGGCTAGCTTCGGCCAGGAACTTGCTGATGCGGCCTTTGATCATGTTTTCAACGATGTTTTCTGGCTTGCCGGCAATCTTGTCAGCATTGAGGCTCAGGAACACCGCTTTTTCACGCTCGATCGCTTCTTCAGAAACTTCCGAAGGCAGCAGGAACTCTGGGTTGCTTGCAGCAACGTGCATAGCGATGTCTTTGGCCAGCTCAACGCTGCCGCCTTTCAGAACAACTGCTACACCGATTTTGTTGCCGTGCAGGTAACCGCCGACCACATCACCTTCAACGCGAGCCAGGCGACGGATGTTGACGTTTTCGCCAACTTTGCCGACCAGTACCAGGCGATCAGCTTCTTGAGCTTCGATCAGAGGCTCAACAGTCGTCAGCTTGTCAGCGAATGCTTTTTCAACGCTGGCAGCAACGAATGCTTTGAAGTCGTCCTGCAGGGCCAGGAAGTCAGTCTGCGAGTTCACTTCCAGCAGAACTGCGGATTTACCGTCTTCCTTCAGAGCGATTGCGCCTTCAGCAGCAACGTTGCCTGCTTTTTTGGCAGCCTTGATGGCGCCGGAAGCACGCATGTCGTCGATGGCTTTTTCGATGTCGCCGCCAGCCTTGGTCAAGGCCTTCTTGCAATCCATCATGCCTTCGCCAGTACGCTCACGCAGTTCTTTAACCAACGCTGCAGTAATCTCTGCCATTTCAAAATTCCTCTTGGATAGGTTTTCAACCATTCCACCCGACCGAACGGGCGTTCAATTCGTATGAAGCCTGCCTCGAGGCTCCCAGCCAGCCGCATTCTGATACAGCAACGGCGAGAGCATGTCCAATAAATGGATTTCGAGGTGGCAAAAAGGGGGCCAAGCCCCCTTTTTGCGCACTGAGTAAACGCTAGGCGTTAGTTACTCAGCCTTCAACTACCGCTGCAGCTGGAGCTTCTTCGACGAAAACGTCGGTGCCGCCAGCAACGTGGTTACGGCCACGGATAACAGCATCAGCCATCGCACCCATGTACAGCTGGATAGCGCGGATTGCGTCATCGTTGCCCGGGATGATGTAGTCAACGCCTTCTGGGCTGCTGTTGGTGTCGACAACGCCGATTACCGGGATGCCCAACTTGTTAGCTTCGGTGATCGCGATGCGCTCGTGGTCAACGTCGATAACGAACAGTGCGTCTGGCAGACCGCCCATGTCCTTGATACCACCCAGGCTACGATCCAGCTTTTCCAGATCGCGAGTGCGCATCAGCGCCTCTTTCTTGGTCAGCTTGGCGAAAGTACCGTCTTCTGCTTGAACTTCAAGGTCACGCAGACGCTTGATGGAAGCACGGATGGTTTTGAAGTTGGTGAGCATGCCGCCCAACCAGCGGTGATCCACGTACGGCGAGCCGCAACGTGCTGCTTCTTCAGCAACGATCTTGCCAGCGGAACGCTTGGTGCCGACGAACAGAATCTTGTTTTTGCCCTGGGCCAGACGCTCTACGAAAGTCAGAGCTTCGTTGAACATTGGCAGGGTTTTTTCAAGGTTGATGATGTGGATCTTGTTACGCGCGCCAAAGATGTATTTACCCATCTTCGGGTTCCAGTAACGGGTTTGGTGACCGAAGTGCACACCGGCCTTCAGCATATCGCGCATGTTGACTTGGGACATGGTAGTTCCTTAATAAGTCGGGTTAGGCCTCCACGTATCCCAACGACCAACCAGCAGCTTCGAGCTGAAGGCACCCAGGTCATCGTGTCGATACGTGTGTGGGTTTGTGCTCTGCGGGCTATACCCGCAAAGCGGCGCATTTTATATCACAAGACACATAAAAAACGAAGCGCGAATTCAGACTTTATTGCTAAGCCGTTGTCGCACAAGGATTTGCGCCCCGTAGGAGCGAGCTTGCCTCGCGATCTTTTGATCAGTGGTGCGCCCGTTAACTGCACAACGGCATTTCACCGATTTAGCCCCTACCACGAGCCAAGCAGATCAAAAGCCCGGATCAAAAGCAGCCCCTTCCTTTTGCTAGAGCCTTGGAATAGGGCCAGAATGCCCCACTCTATTAATAGAAGCGATGGCGCAAGGCTCATGTTTACAGCCGACCGTCTGGTAGAATCGCGTTTTTATGGCGGTGTGTAGCTGAAATAACTCGTCACACACCCGCAACCCCGTTGATGAGCGCTTACGCGCGAAGAGAGCCTGTATGACCGTCACCCTCAAAACTCCCGAGGACATCGCAAAAATGCGTATCGCCGGCAAACTGGCCGCCGACGTACTGGAAATGATCGCTGAACACGTTAAACCCGGTGTCACCACCGAAGAGCTGGACCGCATCTGCCATGACTATATTGTCAATGTGCAACAGGCCATCCCCGCGCCGCTCAACTATAAAGGCTTCCCCAAGTCGATCTGCACCTCGATCAACCACGTGGTTTGCCACGGCATTCCGGGTGACAAGGCGCTGAAGGAAGGCGACACCCTGAACATCGACGTGACCGTCATCAAAGATGGCTATCACGGTGACACCAGCCGCATGTTCCATGTCGGCAAAGTGCCGGTCTGGGCTGAGCGCCTGTCGCAAGTGACCCAGGAATGCATGTACAAGGCCATCGAACTGGTCAAGCCGGGTTGCCGACTGGGCGATATCGGTGAAGTGATTCAGAAGCACGCCGAAAAGAACGGCTTCTCGGTGGTTCGCGAGTTCTGCGGCCATGGCATTGGCAAGGTGTTCCACGAAGAGCCGCAAATCCTGCACTACGGGCGCGCGGGCACCGGTATGGAACTCAAGGCGGGCATGACGTTCACCATCGAGCCGATGATCAACCAGGGCAAAGCCGACACTAAAGTGCTGGGCGATGGCTGGACGGCGATCACCAAGGACCGCAAGCTGTCTGCGCAGTGGGAACACACCCTGCTGGTGACCGACACCGGTTACGAAATCTTCACCCTGCGCAGCGATGACACCATCCCGCGGGTTTCGGCCTGATAGCAACCCCCACACATCCCACGACAGGAAAGCCAATCGATGCCGCAGGTGGATCCCGAACTTTTTGACCGCGGCCAGTTCCAGGCCGAATTGGCATTAAAGGCAAGCCCGATTGCCGCTTTCAAAAAGGCGATCCGCCAGGCACGCGAAGTGCTCGACGAACGCTTTCGCAAAGGCCGCGATATTCGACGATTGATCGAGGACCGCGCCTGGTTCGTCGATAACATCCTGCAACAAGCGTGGGACCAGTTCAGCTGGAGCGACCAGGCCGATATCGCCCTGGTCGCAGTGGGCGGTTATGGCCGGGGCGAATTGCACCCCTACTCCGACATCGACTTGCTGATCCTGCTCGACAACGCAGACCATGAGATCTTCCGCGATTCCATCGAGCGGTTTCTGACCCTGCTGTGGGACATCGGCCTGGAAGTCGGCCAGAGCGTACGCTCGGTTGACGAATGTGCAGAGCAAGCCCGCGCCGACCTGACCGTCATCACCAACCTGATCGAAAGCCGCACCATTGCTGGCCCCGAACGCTTGCGTCAACGCATGCTCGAAGTCACCAGCACCGAACACATGTGGCCCAGCAAGGAATTCTTTCTGGCCAAGCGTGCCGAGCAAAAAGCCCGGCACCACAAGTACAACGACACCGAGTACAACCTTGAGCCCAACGTCAAAGGCTCGCCCGGCGGCCTGCGCGACATTCAGACCATCTTGTGGGTAGCTCGCCGCCAGTACGGCACCCTGAATTTGCGCGCCCTGGCCGGTGAAGGCTTCCTGGTCGAAAGCGAACACGACCTGCTCTCTTCCTCCCAGGAGTTTCTCTGGAAGGTCCGCTACGCCCTGCACATGCTCGCTGGTCGCGCCGAAGACCGTCTGCTGTTTGACCATCAACGCAGCATCGCCGAGTTGCTCGGCTTTACCGGCGAAGACACCAAGCAGACCATCGAAAACTTCATGCAGCAGTATTACCGGGTGGTCATGAGCATTGCCCAGCTCAGCGACCTGATCATCCAGCACTTTGAAGAAGTGATCCTGGCTCCGGAAGACGAAGCGCCGCCGACGCCGATCAACTCGCGCTTTCAACTGCACGACGGCTACATCGAAGCCACCAGCAACAACGTGTTCAAGCGCACGCCGTTTGCCATGCTCGAAATCTTCCTGCTGATGGCGCAGCACCCCGACATCAAAGGCGTGCGGGCTGACACCATCCGCTTGCTGCGCGAACACCGCTACCTGATCGACGATGATTTTCGCAGTGACATCCGCAACACCAGCCTGTTTATCGAGCTGTTCAAATGCAAAATCGGCATCCATCGCAACCTGCGCCGGATGAACCGCTACGGCATTCTCGGACGCTACCTGCCGGAATTCGGCTTTATCGTCGGGCAAATGCAGCACGACCTGTTCCACATTTATACGGTCGATGCGCACACCCTGAACCTGATCAAGCACCTGCGTAAGTTGCAGTACACCCAGGTCTCGGAGAAATTTCCGCTGGCCAGCAAACTCATGGCCAAGCTGCCCAAACCTGAGCTGATTTATCTGGCAGGGCTGTACCACGACATCGGCAAAGGCCGCCACGGTGACCACTCGGAGATTGGCGCGGTGGACGCAGAAGCGTTCTGCATTCGTCATCACCTGCCCGCCTGGGATACGCGACTGATCGTGTGGCTGGTGCAAAACCACCTGGTGATGTCGACCACCGCCCAGCGCAAAGACCTGTCAGACCCGCAAGTCATCCATGACTTCGCCCAGACCGTGATCGACGAAACCCATCTCGACTATTTATATGTGCTGACCGTGGCCGACATCAACGCCACCAACCCGACACTGTGGAACTCCTGGCGCGCCAGCCTGTTGCGCCAGCTCTACACCGAGACCAAGCGCGCCCTGCGTCGAGGCCTGGAAAACCCGGTCGATCGCGAAGAGCAAATTCGCCAGACGCAGAGTGCTGCGCTGGACGTGCTGGTGCGCAACGGCAACGACCAGGACGATGTCGAGCAGCTCTGGTCGCAGTTGGGCGATGACTACTTCCTGCGCCACACCTCGGCCGATGTGGCCTGGCACACCGAAGCCATCCTGCAGCAACCTGTAGATGGCGGCCCGCTGGTGCTGATCAAGGAAACCACCCAGCGCGATTTCGAGGGCGGCACGCAGATTTTCATTTATGCGCCCGACCAGCACGACTTCTTCGCCGTGACCGTGGCGGCCATGGACCAGCTCAACCTCAACATCCATGACGCGCGCATCATTACCTCCAGCAGCCAGTTCACCCTCGACACCTACATCGTGCTCGACAACGACGGCGACTCGATCGGCAATAACCCCGAGCGCATCGAAAAAATCCGCAAAGGCCTGACCGAAGCCCTGCGTAACCCGGACGACTACCCGAACATCATCCAGCGCCGGGTACCGCGCCAGCTCAAACACTTTGCTTTCCCGCCGCAAGTGACGATCCACAACGACGCCCAGCGCCCGGTCACCGTACTGGAACTCAGCGCCCCGGACCGTCCCGGCCTGCTGGCGCGCATCGGGATGATCTTCCTGGAGTTCGACCTGTCGTTGCAGAACGCCAAGATCGCCACCTTGGGCGAGCGCGTCGAAGACGTCTTCTTCATTACCGACGAAAACAATCAGCCATTGTCTGACCCACAACTGTGCATACGTTTGCAGGAAGCCATCGTGGAGCAACTAACGGTCAACAAAGACTCAACCCCAACCTGGCGCCTGAGCATCTAGCCGCCGAGTGAGACCCGCACCCAATGAACAACGCTCTAAACCAGTTGCAGCCTTACCCGTTCGAAAAACTGCGTGCCCTGCTGAGTAGCGTGCAGCCCAACGCCGACAAGCGCCCGATTGCGCTGTCGATTGGCGAACCGAAACACCGCTCGCCTGATTTCGTGGCCAAGGCCCTGGCGGACAACCTCGACCAGATGGCGGTCTACCCGACCACTCTCGGCATCCCTGCCCTGCGCGAAGCGATTGGTGGCTGGGCCGAGCGCCGTTTTAACGTGCCGGCTGGCTGGCTGGACCCGGCGCGCAACATCCTGCCCGTCAACGGCACCCGTGAAGCGCTGTTCGCCTTCACCCAAACCGTGGTCAACCGCAGCGACGACGGCTTGGTGATCAGCCCGAACCCGTTCTACCAGATCTACGAAGGGGCCGCGTTTTTGGCCGGTGCCAAGCCGCATTACCTGCCGTGCCTGGCTGAACAAGGCTTCAACCCGGACTTCGACGCGGTGTCGGTCGAGACCTGGAAGCGCTGCCAGATCCTGTTCCTGTGCTCGCCGGGCAACCCGACCGGTGCATTGATCCCGCTGGCAACCCTGAAAAAGCTGATTGCACTGGCCGATGAACACGACTTTGTGATCGCCGCCGACGAATGCTACAGCGAGCTGTATTTCGACGAGCAGACCCCGCCAGAAGGCCTGCTCAGTGCGTGCGTGGCCTTGGGCCGCGAAGACTTCAAGCGTTGCGTGGTCTTCCACAGCTTGTCCAAGCGCTCCAACTTGCCGGGCCTGCGCTCGGGTTTCGTCGCCGGTGATGCCGAGATCCTCAAGGCGTTCCTGCTGTACCGCACCTACCACGGCTGCGCCATGCCGGTGCAAACCCAACTGGCGAGCATTGCTGCCTGGAACGACGAAGAACACGTGCGCGCCAACCGCGACCTGTACCGCGCCAAGTTCGATGCCGTGCTGGAGATTCTGACGCCGGTACTGGATGTACAGCGCCCGGATGGCGGGTTTTATCTGTGGGCAAATGTCGAAGGGGATGACACTGAATTCTCCCGCGACCTGTTCGCTGAAGAACACGTGACCGTGGTGCCGGGTTCTTACCTATCACGCGAAGTCGAAGGCTTTAACCCGGGTGCCGGCCGCGTGCGCATGGCCCTGGTCGCGCCATTGGCCGAATGCGTAGAAGCCGCCGAGCGGATCCGCGACTTCATCCAGCGCCGCCGCTAAACCCAAATCTGTAGGAGCGAGCTTGCCTCGCGATCTTTTAGACGATCAAAAGATCGCGAGACGAGCTCGCTCCTACAGTATTCATAGCCTTACTTCACCGTCCCCAGATTCGCTTCGCTCAAATCCAGATCACGCAAAATCTCGCTGAGCACGTCATCGCCGATCTCATGGTGGCGACGCAAGCTGTACAGCTCCAGACGCTGTGCCCTGAGCGCCTTGAGGCGCAAGCGGCTTTCCAGCAGGTCCATCTGCGAGGCCAACGCCTGCGCTTCAGCCGAGTCATTAAACACTTCGAGCTGATGGCGGTATTCAGACATGATCCGGGCCTTCAATTCAGCCGCCAGTGCTGCTTGGGCCGCGTCTTGCGGGCTATCGGCTGGCTCAACCACGTCTTCGGCTTCCAGCGCATGAATCGCCGCCTCAGCAGTGCGCCGCCAGGCTTCGCGCACTTCTTTGCGCATGGCGTCGTCCGGGCTTTTGGGGATGCCGCGCAACAACAAGGGCAAGGCGATACAAGCCGCCACCAGCGACAGCAAAATCACCCCCGCCGCAATAAAGATCAGCAGGTCGCGTTCAGGGAAGTCCACGCCCGCGCTGATCAACAACGGCACCGACATCACACCGGCCAACGTCACCGCACCGCGCACACCGCCGACTGTCAGCAACCAGCACGAACGCGCCGTCGGCACCAAGGTCAGGTCGCCCTTACCACGCCAGCGACGCAGCAGGCCAAACAGGCGCCAGATGCTCTGCACCCAGATAAAACGCAGCGCCAGCAGCACCAGAAAGATCGCCACCACATCCAGACAACGATAAAACAGGGTCGGCCACAGGGTGGTTTCGTGGCTGACCACCGCCTTGATGATGTCCGGCAATTGCAAGCCCAACAGCAAGAAGATCAGGCCATTGAAGGCAAACTCCAACAGCCCCCACACACTGCGGTTAAGCAGGCGCGTACTGGTTTGACGCGGCAACAGGTCCAGCCAGCTTTGCATCATCCCCGCCGCCACCGCCGACAAAATGCCCGAGGCACCCAAGCGCTCGGCCAGTACGTACGCGGCAAACGGCAGCAGCAACATAAACACGACGTGGGTCGCCGGGTCATCCCAGCCGCGACCGATCATCCAGGCCCGCAGGCGCCCCACCAGCCAGCTCAGCGCCACGCCGATGGCCAGACCGCCACAGGCCACCAGCACAAAGGTCAGGCTGGCATTGGTCAGCGAGAACACCCCGGTGATGGCGGCAACCAGGGCAAATTTGAAGGTCACCAGACCCGACGCGTCGTTCATCAGGGCTTCGCCCTGGAGCATATGCATCAGCGGGCCGGGCAGGCGGTTCTGAGCAATGGCCGACACCGCCACGGCGTCCGTCGGTGACAGTACAGCAGCCAGGGCAAACGCCACCGGCAAGGGAATCGTCGGCAAGAGCCAGTGAATGAAGTAGCCCGCCCCGACCACGGTGAACAGTACCAAACCCACTGCCAACGTCAGAATCGGCCCACGCAAACGCCAGAACTCACGCTTAGGCATGCGCCAGCCATCCGAGAACAGCAACGGCGGCAAGAACAGAAACAGGAACAGCTCCGGGTCCAGTGCAACGTGCAAGCCCAGGGTTGGCCAGGCCAACACGGCACCTGCAGCAATTTGCACCAACGGCAGAGGTAAAGGGATCACACGCCCCAATAAACGCGAGACTCCTACCAACATCAGCAGGATGAGTACGGTATAGGCGGTTTGCATATCAACAAAATTCCCGAACAATCAGCTTCAACTGAATTCAAACACAGCTAGCAACAATTTTAGATCCAGCCTCATAGTAGCTTCAAATGGCTAACCTCGACCTTGAACATAAGTCTCAATGCGACTACCTGTCACAAGATCCTGCCAAGGTTGCAGGCAGCCTGCGCTCAAGCGCCTCGCCCATGGCATAATCCGCCACCGCTTATTTCCACGCATCTCCAAAAGAGGGGCAATTCAGTGACCGATTCGAGCAAGACGTTGCACCTTTTCGGCATCAAGGCCTGCGACACCATGAAAAAGGCTCGCACCTGGCTGGATGAACATGACGTGCGTTATGACTTCCATGATTACAAAAGCAGCGGTATCGACCGTGAACACCTGACTCAATGGTGCGACGAGCACGGTTGGCAAGTTGTGCTCAACCGCGCTGGCACTACCTTTCGCAAACTCGAAGACGAACAGAAAGCCGATCTCGACCAAGCGAAAGCGATTGAGCTGATGCTCGCCCAACCCTCAATGATCAAGCGCCCGGTGCTCGATCTCGGTAATAAAACCCTGATTGGCTTCAAGCCTGATCTTTATGCGGCGGCCCTTCTCTAAGCCAACTGGCCAAAGCCCGCCCCTTCTATTTTTTACGAGGTAATTGCATGTCTACTACCCTATTCAGCGCGGCCTTCGGTGTCGGCACTCAAAACCGTCAAGGCGCCTGGCTGGAAGTGTTCTACGCACAACCGCTGATCAACCCGTCGGCCGAACTGATCGCTGCGGTCGCGCCGATCCTGGGCTACACCGGCGGCAATCAGGCAATCACCTTCACCACCGCTCAAGCCGCGCAACTGGCTGAAGCCGTCAAACCGGTTGACGCTGCACAAGCCGCGCTGCTGACCCGCCTGGCCGAAAGCCACAAACCACTGGTTGCCACTCTGTTGGCCGAAGACGCGGCCCTGACCTCCACCCCGGAGGCTTACCTGAAGCTGCACCTGCTGTCCCATCGTCTGGTCAAGCCGCACGGCCTGAGCCTGGCGGGTGTGTTCCCGTTGCTGCCGAACGTGGCCTGGACCAGCCAGGGCGCCATCGACCTGGGCGAGCTGGCTGAGCGCCAACTCGAAGCCCGCCTGCGTGGCGAACTGCTGGAAGTGTTCTCGGTCGACAAGTTCCCGAAAATGACCGACTACGTGGTACCTGCTGGCGTGCGTATCGCTGACAGCGCACGTATCCGCCTGGGCGCCTACATCGGCGAAGGCACCACCGTGATGCACGAAGGTTTCGTCAACTTCAACGCTGGCACCGAAGGCCCGGGCATGATCGAAGGCCGTGTTTCGGCGGGCGTGTTCGTCGGCAAGGGTTCGGACCTGGGCGGCGGTTGCTCGACCATGGGCACCCTGTCGGGCGGTGGCAACATCGTGATCAAAGTAGGCGAAGGCTGCCTGATCGGCGCCAACGCCGGTATCGGCATTCCATTGGGCGACCGCAACACCGTTGAGTCGGGCCTGTACGTGACCGCGGGCACCAAAGTCGCGCTGCTGGACGAAAACAACCAACTGGTTAAAGTCGTCAAAGCCCGTGAACTGGCCGGTCAACCAGACCTGTTGTTCCGTCGCAACTCGGAAACCGGCGCTGTGGAATGCAAAACCCACAAGTCGGCCATCGAGCTGAACGAAGCGCTGCACGCTCACAACTAAGCGTTTGTCTGCCACTGACGGGGCTGGCTGCTTGCAGCCTCGTCAACAGAGCCTTGAACACCATGCTTTTGCCTTCTCCCTGGCGCGCTGACTTTCCGGCCATCGCCGCCCTGCAACGTCAGGACCAGACTTATCTGGACAACGCTGCCACCACGCAAAAACCTCAAGCCCTGCTCGACGCACTGACGCACTACTACGCCAGTGGCGCCGCCAATGTGCACCGGGCGCAGCACCTGCCGGGCGCGCATGCCACCCAGGCGTTCGAGAACTCCCGCTGCAAAGTCGCCCAATGGCTCAACGCGGCTGACTGCGGGCAAATAGTCTTCACCCACGGTGCCACCTCGGCACTGAACCTTCTGGCTTACGGGCTGGAACACCTTTTCAATCCGGGCGATGAGATTGTCATCAGCGCCCTGGAGCACCACGCCAACCTGCTGCCCTGGCAGCAACTTGCCCAGCGCCAACAGTTAACCCTGGTGGTGTTGCCGCTGGATGCCGACGGCGTAATCGACCTTGACGCCGCCGCCCGCCTCATCACCTCGCGCACCCGCCTGCTGGCCGTGAGCCAGTTGTCCAACGTACTGGGCGTGTGGCAGCCACTGCCCGAGTTGCTGGCCCTGGCCAAAGCACAGAACGCGTTGACCGTGGTCGATGGTGCCCAAGGCGTGGTCCACGGCCGTCAGGACATGAATGCGCTGGGCTGCGACTACTATGTGTTTTCCAGCCACAAGCTGTACGGCCCGGACGGGCTGGGCGTGCTGTTTGGCCGCCATGCAGCACTGGCCAGCCTCAAGCACTGGCAGTTTGGCGGCGAGATGGTCCAGGACGCCGACTACCAGCACGCCACCTTCCGCCCTGCCCCGCTGGGCTTTGAAGCCGGCACCCCGCCGATTGCCAGCGTGATTGGCCTGGGCGCGACCCTGAGCTACCTGAGCAGCCTCGACCAGAGCGCCGTCGACGGCCACGAAGCCGCGTTGCACGCCCTGTTGGTTGAAGGCCTGCAACAGCGCCCCGGCATTCGCCTGCTGGGCTCGCCGCAACTGGCACTGGTGAGTTTTGTGGTTGAGGGCGTGCACAACGCCGACCTTGCCCACTTGTTGACCGAGCAAGGCATTGCCGTGCGGGCCGGGCATCATTGCGCCATGCCCCTGCTGAAAAGCCTCGGTTTGGCAGGCGCCATCCGCGTATCGCTGGCGCTGTACAACGACTCAGATGACCTGCAACGCTTTTTCGATGCCCTCGACCAGGCCCTGGAGTTACTGCAATGACCCTGCCCGCTGACGCCCAGGCCGCCCTCGACAGCTTTGAACACTGCGCCAGTTGGGAACAACGCGCCCGCCTATTGATGCAATGGGGCCAACGCTTGCCCGAGTTGGCCGAGGCCGACAAAACCGAGGCCAACCGCGTGCACGGCTGTGAAAGCCAGGTGTGGTTGGTGGGTGAGTTAAAACACGGCCACTGGCAATTTGCTGCCAGCAGCGATGCACGCTTGATTCGCGGGCTGGTGGCGTTGCTGCTGGCGCGGGTCAATGGCTTGTCCAGCGAGGCGCTGCACCACGTAGACCTGCCCGACTGGTTCAACCAGCTTGGCCTGAGCCGCCAGTTGTCGCCATCGCGCAGCAATGGGCTTAATGCGGTGTTGCAACGGATGCGTGAGTTGTCTGCTTAACACTGACCCGGTAGGAGCGAGCTTGCCTCGCGATCTTTTGATCTTTTAAAAAGATCGCGAGGCAAGCT